>CALBXO010000535.1 GCA_937890335.1 uncultured Pseudomonadota bacterium
GTCGCGCAGTCCGGACAGCACACCCCGTTTGTCGCGCAGTCCGGACAGCACACCCCGTTTGTCGCGCAGTCCGGACAGCACACCCCGTTCGCGCCCGGCAACAGCCAGGTCGGTCCGTTTGTCCGCGCCGATTCCACGCCGCTGATCCCAGCGCGACACCAGTCCGGTATCCATAAACTAAAGAGCGATTCCGCCGCCCAACGGCGGGCCAGCGAAGTCGCGGAGCGCAAGCAATCAGCCCGCTACCGCCGGGCGCTGATCGCCTCCGCTGCGGTCGCTCTGATCGCGGGCGTTTGCGCCATGTTCGTCGATGTCGACATCGCCGACCTCGACGCGCTCTCCGAACCGGCCCGCATCGAAGCGACCCAGAAACTGCAGGAAGAGGATCGCAAGCACCTCACGGAGCTGGGGCGGCTCGAGACCCGGCTGGAGAAACTCAGCCGTGGAACCGGCGATCGAAACGTCGCGCCACTGAAACTCGAAATCCGGCGCGGCATCGACGCCGAGCGCAAGCGGCACGCCGACGCCGTCGCGGCCATCAACGCCGGCACCTCGGCAGAGACGGCGAAAATCGCCGAGGAGAACCAGGCCCCAAATCCAGTCTTTCAGGGTCTGGTCACCGCCGTTCTCACCTTTGCCCTGCTCATTGTCTTGTGCTGGGCGGCGTTGCGATTCATCTTCCGCATCGGGTCCGACAACGGCAATGTCGGCGCCTCCAGCGCAAGGAACGGCCCATGACACAAATACTGACTCTGGCAATCGACATCGGTGGCTCCGGCCTCAAGGCGTCTGTTCTCGACACCCTCGGCAACATGACCGTAGACCGGGTGCGAATCCCGACACCCAAACCCAGCCCGCCGTCAGCGGTGGTGCCGACGTTGGTGGCGCTGACGCGAGAGCTCCCCGAGTACCATCGGATCTCCGTCGGCTTCCCCGGCGTGGTGCGCGGCGGCATCGTCTACACCGCCCCCAACCTCGGGAACAAGGCATGGAAGGGGTTTGACCTCGGCACCGCGCTGACCGAGGCGCTCGGGAAACCGGCCCGACTCATCAACGACGCCGACATGCAGGGCCTGGGGGTCATTGCCGGTGACGGGGTCGAGATGGTCGTCACCCTCGGCACCGGGTTTGGCACCGGGCTCTACGAGAATGGACGCCCGGCGCCCCACCTGGAGATTGCGCACCTGCCCTTCCAGTGCGGGCAGACGTACGACAAGGCGCTCGGCGACGCCGGACGGCGCCACGTGGGCAACCGCTACTGGCGGTTGCTCGTGGAGGAAGCCGTCGGCCACATGCGAACGCTGACCAACTTTGACCACCTCTATCTGGGCGGCGGAAACGCCAAGCGGCTGGTGGACAAGTGGGAGCTGCCCAACGACGTGACCATCGTGTCGAACCACGCTGGCATCACGGGTGGGATCCGCCTGTGGGACCACGACTGAGCACGTAGTAGTCCCCCGCGTCCGCCCCCTGAAAATCCTCGGGACCGAACCGCCTCTCCGCGGTGTCCACGGGGATGACGATCACCCGCCGAACGGGGTGTCCGACCGCCGCGTCCACATGGCGCGGAATCCCGAGTCCGCCGTAGATGTGGTACCCGCCAGCGATCACCACCAGCGCGCGCACGTCAGACCCTCGCGCCAGAAACTCCGCCACGGACTGCGCCATGGTCGAGTCCCACGCCCGTTGGGCGGCGTAGAAACGCTCAAACGTGGCGTCGTCCATCTCATGAACCGAGCGCAACACGTCGGCGATCATCGCACGATGCTCGTCGCTGGGTAGATCGATCGTGGACGGGAGCGCGTCCCGCTCCTCTTCGGACAATCCGGCGGGACCAACCTTTGCGAGCTTTCGCGTCAGAGCTTTCGGGGCGTTGAGAGCCAGAAGCGCGCTCCCCTGCAGCTGCACGAGCTCCAGCAGCGGCGCGTACATGGAAAAGTCAAACCCCCAGATCTCGTCCCAATCGCTGCGCTCCTTGAGTTCCGCGGCGCTTATCCCTCCTGCGGAGAACTCGTCCAGCAGGGGCTGGAGCGGCCGCGGGAACATCTCCATCCCCAGCGCGCAGCGCGCCGGAAATCTGCGCATGAGCGCGAGCAGGATTTCGGCCTGGACCTGGTGGTGGGCGACGTTGTCGTGCGTCTCCGACACGTACACGACCAGCGGCCCGTCGCCGGGGATGGACTCCCACTCGGCGACCGCCTGCTCCAGGGTCAGCGCCCGGCCGTCGGCGCTGTAGATTCCGTCCGGCAGGCCCGGCGGCTCCGGCACCACCATGGGCGTGGACGCACACGCACACAGCGTGGCCGCCGCGAGGGCAATGGCCGCGCCGCGCAGCCACCTCGGCCCCGTCGCCGCGGCGCGACACCCCAGCCTACGGCCGGCTCCGCTTCCGACCGCGGTCACGACGCCCGCCGGCACGAATCCAGAATCAGCTCGTGGGACACACCGTTGCTGGCAACAATCGTGTAGTCGTTCACTGAGTTCTCACGAAAATAGTCGATGCGCGTGCCGTCCAGCCGCGTCAAAATCCCGCCGGCCTCGTAGAGGATCGCCTCCGGACCACAGGTGTCCCAGAAGGAAGTCCGGCAGCCAAAGTTGAGGTACGCGTCCGCCTTGTCCTCGCTGATACGACCGCACTTGAGCCCGACCGAGCCACACGGGGTCATGCTCTCCACCCCGAGCTCATCGCGGACGGTCAGAGTCTGAGCGTCGGGATGAGAGCGCGATACGATGAACCGCAACTCAGGGCCGCGGCTGCGAGCGGACACCGCCAGACGCTCCGGCTGCGCACCCGCCCCCTGCACCCAGGCCCCGTGCCCCTTGGCTGCGTAAAGGAACCGCCCCGCAACCGGCTCACAGACGACGCCGACCACCGGATGGCCCACCGCGCGGTCTACGAGACCAATCATGATCGAGAACTCGCCGTTGCGCTTGATGAACTCTTTGGTGCCATCCACAGGATCGATGCACCAGAACCGGCCTGTCTTCATCCGCCGACCGTCGTCCTCGGACTCCTCGGCAAGCATGCCGTCGTCGGGGAACCGCTCACTGATGCGCTGGACGAGCAGGTCATTGACCCGCCGGTCCGCCTCCGTGACCGGACCGGCGCCCGCGTCCTTCTGCTCCACGTCCAATCCGGCGGCGTCGCGGCCGGCTGCGTCGTACACCTCCATCGCGACGGCCATGGCCTCCGCGGCTACGGTCCGGGCGAAGGCCAGCTCAGCGTCATACGTCACAACAATCCCTCAATGTCTTCGGCCAGCGAGAGGTCCTTAAGGGTCAAACCGCCAGCGTCGTGCGTCGTCAGTCGGAGCGTCACACGGTTGTACACGTTCCAGATCTCCGGGTGATGGTCGCTGCGCTCGGCGAGCAGGGCGACCCCGGTCAGGAAACGAAAGGCCTGGCTGAAGTCGCCAAACACGAAGGCCTTCTCAATGGCGCCACCGTCGCGCTTCCATCCGGCCAGACCGGACAGCCGGGCCGAAACTTCCCCATCGACGAGCACATCTGTCTTCTTCATGCGCGGGGTTCTACCGGTCTACTGGCGGAGCGTCAACGCGCTGTCAGCGCCCTTGCGAGCAGTCGCTGCGCCCACAAACGGTACTCCTGGCTATGCGCAATCAGCGCCAACTCGTCGTCCGCGCGGCGCAACACAGCCACCAAAGACGCCGGAGCTCCCATCTCGAGCAGGCATCCGGCCGCGGTCAGGGCAGCCACAACGGCAGCGTGGGCGTCGGGTTGGGAGATCTCCCCCGCACCGAAGGACCGTGCCCGCGCCAGCCGCTCCACCCCGTCCACAGCCAGCCGCTCCATGCGTCGTTGGCCTCGAGCGAACGCGGCTCCCGACCATGCCCCCGGCCGCAGCTCGGAAGCTGCAGCGGCGGATGTCGCGTCCTGCGCGTAGCTCTGTAGAGGGCTGTGAACCGCCAACCGCGCCAACGCGGTCTCGCCGGTCGCCCGGTCCTGAACCCAATCGGCACCAAGGTCCGACAGACTCTCGTGAAGGGACGTGAACAGGCCGGCGCGGACATAGAGAGGGATGCCCGTCTCGCCCCAGGACGGCGGACTCCAGGCGGGGGCGCCCCGAAGCGCAGCGAGAAAGCGCGCGGCGCCCCCCTGGTCCCCCGCGACAAAACTTCCCGCGAGCGCGATCCGGCTGCATCGCAGCACGACAGAGCGCACACCCGCCGCCTCCACGCGCCGAACACAAGGGTGTCGAACGATGACAACCCCCAACTGATCTCCCGGCAGCTCACCGCGCCGGCACAGCGCGGCGCACGCCTCCAGCGAGGCGGTCGTTGGCGAGACACCGGTCGCCGCAACCACCTCAGCTGGAGACACAGGCAGCCGCGGCAGCGCGTGCTCAACGCACATCCAGAGCGCCACCCAGTTTGACTCCGCGGGATCGTCGATCACGCTCGCGGCGGTGTCGACCAGGTAATCCCACACGGGGGCCCAGCCAGCTGCATCCGGCACCGCGCGCAGCACCGCATCCAACTCGAGCGCGTCGGGTGACGCGTTGCCGAGCTCCGCGCGCAGAACCTCGAGCACCTTTCTGGGCGTCATCGGCGTTCCTGCCTCATGACGGCTTGCCGAGTGGACCCTCGGTGCCGATCATACGTCGTGTGAACAAGCTACAACTCATCCGCGCCCAGCTCCAAGCCCGCTTTCTCGAACGTGACGACGTGGTGCACGGACTGCTCGCCGCGCTCGTCGCCCGGGAGCATGTGCTCGTTCTTGGCCCTCCCGGCACGGCCAAGAGCATGCTCGCCGCAGAACTGTGCTCCCGCGTCGACGGGGCCAGCCTGTTCTCCTGGCTGCTGACGCGATTCTCGACGCCCGAAGAGCTCTTTGGCGCCATCAGCCTGAAGGCCCTGGAGGACGATCGGTACGTGAGAGTCACCGACGGGCGGTTGCCGGAGGCGCACATCGCCTTCCTGGACGAGGTCTTCAAGGCCAACAGCGCCATCCTCAACAGCCTGCTGGCGCTCATGAACGAGCGGGTGTTCCACAACGGCGGCGTCGCCAACCCGACCCCGCTTCAGACGCTCGTCGGGGCGAGCAACGAGCTGCCGGAGGAAGGCGAACTCCAGGCGCTGTATGACCGTTTTCTGCTGCGTTTCACGGTGGA
>CALBXO010000536.1 GCA_937890335.1 uncultured Pseudomonadota bacterium
AACGGCGCGAACAACGGCGCGAACAACGGCGCGAACAACGGCGCCAACAACGGTGCCAACAACGGCGCGAACAACGGCGCCAACAACGGCGCCAACAACGGCGCCAACAACGGTGCCAACAACGGCGCCAACAACGGCATGCCCGAGCCGCCGGACTCCGACAGGGACGGGGTTCTCGACGCCGATGACAACTGTGTACAGGTCCGGAACCGCGGCCAGGCCGACCGCGACAGCGACGGCGTCGGCGATGCCTGCGACAACTGTCCGGAGATGGCCAATGCAGACCAGACGGGGAGCGTCTGCGGACGAACCAGCATCTATGAAATCCAGAACATCGATCATCCCGCCCGCGTCCAGGTCGGAACCGAGGTGGTCTTGACCGAGGTCGTCGTCACCGTGAACCAGGGCGGCGCGATGTGGGTTCAGGAGGCCGCTGGAGGTCCCTGGAGCGGGCTGCATGTGGAGGATGGGGACGTGAATGTGTCCACATTGTCGGTGGGGTCCCGCGTGACGCTCCACGGGACCTACACGGAGAACGAGGGCGAGCGCAGCGAGGGCCTCTCCACTTTGGTCCTGTCGCGGGTGGAGATCAGCTCCACGGGCGATCCGCTGGCCCCCTACATGATTGACGTGGCGACCCTTGGTGACGAGGCGGTGGCCGAGTCTTGGGAGTCGGTCCTGGTGCGGGTGTCAGACCTGACGGTCACGGATGCGAACCCTGACGGCGAGCGTGATTTTGGCGAGTTTGAGGTGAACGGTGTGCTGCGCGTGGACGACCAGCTCTATGCCGTCGTCCCGGATCCGGCGGAGGGGGCTGAGATTGGCTCCTTGGCGGGCGTTTTGAACTTCAGCTTCGAGAATTTCAAGCTTGAGCCGCGCGGCGCGGAGGACGTCAGAGGCTATGACTTCAGTCCATGCGACGGGGTGGAGTGTCCGGCCCGCCCGCCACGCTGCGAAGCCGACATGGTGGTCGTCACCGTCGGTGTGGGCAGCTGCGATCCGGACAGCGGCGAGTGCATCTACGCGACGGAGGAGACCGACTGCGGCGACGAGATCTGCGTGGACGGCGCATGCACGGCGGACCAGCCGTCGCGGCTGTACCTCAGCGAGGTCCTGTACAACCCGGACGGCGGCGACGGCGAGCACGAGTGGGTTGAGCTCTACAACGGGACCGGGGCTCCGATTGACCTGGGCGGATACACCCTCGCGCGGGCGGGCAGCAGCTACCAGGCGGTGGCGACGCTGACGGGGACCATCGCGCCAGGGCAGTGTTGGGTGATCGGCGGGCCGATTTCCGACGAGAACAACTCCATGCCGACCTTCGACCAGTCGGTCGCCCTCGAGCCCAACCTCCAGAACTCTGGCGACGACGCGGACGCGGTCGCCCTCTACAATGTACCGTTCGACGCGTTCACACCGGAGACTGTGCCCATCGACGCAGTCCTCTACGGGGTCCCCAACTCCAACAACAACGGCCTGATCGACGAGTCGGGGCAGCCGGGCGAGGTCGATGTCCAGAACGTGGGGAGCGGAGAGACCATCGAGCGCGTGGGGCCGTCAGAATGGGCGCGGCAGGCGAGCCCTTCCCCCGGCGACTGCGTGATCGGGCGGTGACTGCGGTCCGATTGGACAACTGGCACAGGCAGGCGACTTCAGCGCTGGGTCTCTGAATCCACATCGACTTCGCGCGGGGCGATGACGGCTGGTGCGTCGAACGTATCTGGATGTGTCGCTGACCGACTGCGGGTTTCATCCGCGTGGGGTGGGCGGCTGTACACCGTCGTCTAACGGTCGCCGGTCTTCCGGATGCCCAGCCCAAAACCACGACCGCCCGAGGAGGGACCCTGGTTGCCGCTGCCCCCGGCGCGCTGGGCCTTCGGGTCGTCGCCGGCTACCGTCACCGTGCCGGCCGCGATGAGCCTCTTCACGGGCGGGTGGTCCAGGGTCTTGGCCAGCACCTCAGCGGTCTTCAGAGGGCCAAGCCGAAGCGTTTTGCCGCCCGGCAGTGATACGGTCAGGGGACGGGTCGTCTTGTTGGTAATGCTAGCCATGGCGTGCCTCGGGGTGTCGTGAGATTCGCCGCAGATGGCGAGCCGGTGCTGTCAAAGCCTGAAAGACCCCTGTTTCGCACGGTTGTCAACGTCCAGGGCCCGCCGCGGGCGCGGTCAGCCCCTCAATCCCAGCTGTGTACCCGGCGGAACCTGGGACGACGATGGTGAGTACGACTACGAGGACAACTATCCGCTGAGGACAATGAAGACCAGGATGACGCGGACGACGACGGCGCCGGCGACCTGTGTGACAACTGCGACCTCCCAACCAGACCAGACTGACCCGGCCTCCGGCGCAGCCGAACCGCGAACGGGTGGAGCAGCGACATCGGGCTCTACTCCAGTACCCGCTCATAGCGATACCGGTCCTGCAGCAAGCTGTCGCCCACCAGAAGCCGGCCCGACACCGAGCCATCCACGTCGATTCTGACGTTGTCCCCCTCTTGGGTCCACGTCAGGTCCGCTGTCTCTACCCGAGGGTCCTGGGCCAGGTGCGGTTCGCCGTTTTCGAAGAAGAAGAACGACTTCGAGGTAGACATCATGCCGGTTCCATCCGCCTTGAGCGTGAGGCGCGTGTCCGTGGTGGCGCGGACGAGCGAGGTGCCGTAGGGCCCCGTGGTCGAATCGGAACCGACCCAGGTGCCGACGGCGCCGTCACCTGCGTCGTCGCGTACCAGGACGCCGGAGTACGAGAAGACGCCTTCCCCCAGATAGAAGGTCGAGTTCTGCTCACTCCAGTCACCGTCCCCCTTGTCCCTGTACACGGAGATCAGACCGGGGTCGTCGACGGTGATTCGGACCGCCGTTTCACTGCCGGATGGATTGACCGCGACACCGTTCAGGTCACGGTCGATCACCAACACAAAAGGACGAACGTCCGACGAGTGCCACGTCCCCACGAGGTCTGCGGTGTCCACCGCTGTTTCTTCTGGCGCCACAACGCCAGGCTCCGAAGGCTCGGGTGTATCGTCGCCACACGCCGCGGCGGTGGCCAGCAAACCGAGCGCGAGAAGGAGAAGGGAGTGTTTGCGAATCATCATCAGCCTCATTTCAATCAGCGACCACGGTCGGATGTCGGACACGACTGTGGCGGGTAAACAGGTCAGTTCAACGACCTGGGGCGGTCCGCCCGACCGCAACGTCTATGTGCGACCGCCCGCACTGCGGCGCCCGCCGCGATTTGACGCAGAATGACGCAGACGCGCGTGGTACCAGGAGTCTTCAACGCTCCTGGTCGCTGAACCCAGTAGCACAGCTGCGTTGTGACGAGGCGGTCGGTGCCGAGCAGTGCCGTCACATGCACATGCGGCGTGCGGCCGGGGTACCTGCCAGGGTAGAGGGCCTTGAACTCGACGACGCCGTCCGCGTCGGTTCGTTGGTAGCCTCGCAAAAGGGTGCGCCCGGCGTAGTTGGCCAGGTTGCCGTCTGCGGTGTCGAAGCCGGAGTAGGCGCCGGCCACGTCGGCGCTCCAGACCTCTGGCCCATTCGCACCGTACCGGGTCGCGCCGGTGCGCGCGCCCGGCGGCTTGGGGAGACTGCCAACAGTACCCGGAGTCGTGCGGACCGCGAATTGAGGTCGGCTGGTGCGGCACTCAGACCGGCTCCGCCGCGAGCAGGGAGTGCGTTACAGGGTGCGCAGGTAGGCGATGAGGTCGGCCTTCTGGTCGCGGGTGAGGTGGGCGGTGCGCCCCATGGTCGTGGCAGTCATGTCGAGTGCCTGCTCGAGTGTCGCGGCGCTGCCGTCGTGGAAGTAGGGGGCGGTGCGGTAGACGTCGCGCAGGGACGGCGTGTCGTAGACGCCGAGCTCGCCGGGGTCAGCCTCGTCAAAGGCGCCGAGGCGGTCGAGCTCGATCTCCAGCTGCGTCAGCGTACCCACGTCGTGGGATCGGCCGTCGGTGAGTGCGGTGCCGCTGTGGCACGACGCGCAGCCGACGGAAGGATCGTTGAAGAGGGCCCTGCCCCGCGTCTGCTGTGCGGTGAGGCCGTCGGCGCGCTGGTACGGGTTGCGGGGGGGTGTCAGGTCTTCGAGGATGAATGCCTCGAGCGCAGTGAGCTCGTTGCTGTGGAGCCCATTGCCCCCCATCCGCAGCACCGTGCGCTTGAAGTTGTCCTGGAGGCGGCGCTCGCTGCCGCGCCAGTTGAAGGGGCCGGTGTCGTGCAGACGTCCGGCGAGCGACGGGGTCTGCCGGGGTCCAATCTTGCCAAACCACACGGCGCCGTCGTCCGTCCCTTCGATGTGGCAGGTCTGGCAGGCGAATTTTCCGTCGCCACTCAGACCGCTGTATCGGTTCTGGGTGAAAATCCGGCGGCCGAGCTGGGCGGAGGGGGACAGCGGATCCGCCCCATACGGGAATCGGTCGGACATCGAGAGCAGCTGTGGCCTGTGGCGCAAGGCCAGCGGAGCGTCCTTGGCGGAGTAGGGTTCGCTGCGATCCAACAACGGGCGCATGCTCACTCGCGCCACCACGAACTCGTGCGCGGCCAGCACGTAGACCTCCTCACCGTCGGGCGAGAAAGCAACGGCGGTGGGGCCTTCCGCCACGTCGGCCACGGCCAGGGGCGCTGCAAACGGGTCGTCCATCCGGGTGTTGAAGAAGAGGACCTCGCTGGTGCCGTTGGCGGCCACAACGGCGATGGTGTGGGTGGGGTGGTGGTTGATGTCCAGCGGCGACGCGGCCAGCGTCGGGAAGCCGTTGAGGCTGGCCGATGATGTGCGCTTGCCCTGGGCGTGGCCAGACCGGCTGACAGTCACCTCGGCAGGGCGGGGTGGCACGGAGTCAAACAGGCTGCCGCGGCCCACGCGACCGCCGCCGCCGCCGCCGTAGCTTGTGTCGCGGCCTCGAGGGCTGAACTCCGGCTGGGGTTGTGCGTCCGCCAGCGCGGACTCGCGGTTGCCGGGAAAGATGATCTGGTGGGTGACGAGTGCACTGCCGGTCTCGGGGTCGAGCACGGCTGCCAGGGCGCCGTTGGCGCTGCTGTCGCGCTCCTCTGCACCAAAGAAGACAGACTCAATCGGGTTGCGCTGCCGCAGGTCCACGCGTGTCTTGACCCGCAGCCGGAGGGCCCCGTCGGCCAATTGGGGTTCAAGCACGGTGGTTCCGTCGCCGCTGGCCACGTGGACATCGCCGTTGGGCGTCGTCACCACGGCGCGGGGACGTGTGAGCGAGACGCTCCCTGACTCCTCGAGCGAGTTGGGATCCAGGGCAACCACGCGGCCGCTCTCCGTGAGGGAGACATACAGCCGCCGACGGTCGTGCGAGAGCGCCAGCGCGGTCGGTCCTCCGCCTACGACCTTGCGAAACGTGCGACCGTCAGGGGTCACCTTCACCAGGGTGCCGTCGTGGCGGACGGTCACCCAGGCGGTGCCGTCGGGCGCCACGACTACGTGGTGGGGCCGGGCGCCCATCTCGAACTCGTCCAGGATCTCGCCGCCCTCGCGACTGAGCACCACCAGTCGTCCGTTGTCGCGGTCCACGACGTACAGGGTGTCGCGGTGGACTGCCAGCGCGCGCGAGCTGGTCCAGGGGAGCACCTCGGTGCCTGGCTGGAGGGCGCGCGCGGCCACGACAGGTTCGGTGAGTTGGCCGGGATCTGGGACGCCGGGTTGAGGCGGGAGGAGGAAGTCGGAGTCACAGCTGTTGTCGATGCCAAAGCTGAGCTCCGCACACTGGCTGTCGCCACAGGCGGCCAGCAGGGCCGGGGCGGCGCACATCGTCAATGCGGTCAGCCAGGTGGTAGTACGACGGTGGATTGTTGCTCTCATGGACGCGCTCCGTGGGCCCTGCCTGCTCGCCCCGTTCCCATGAGCATGCATCGTGCCAGAGGGGCGTTGGCAGGCGAGGCGTTCGTGGGTCCCGGCGGTTGCGACGTGCGCCGCGTACGATCGCCTCACATTGTGCAGGGGCTCATCCAGACATACGCGCAGAGTCCTGCCGATGGTGGACAAAGTCTTTCCCACTCCCGCGAGCCTGGGGCGGGGACGCGGCGACCAGGTTGACGCTCTTGTGATGTGAGCGGTGGGACGATGGACGCGCCGCGACCGCAATTGGACTATTGGTCGGCCCAGCGCGCCACGGTGAACGCAACCGTCTCGTCCCCGTCCACGCGCCATCGACGGTTGTCGATCTCGTCACCCTGCCGATCCTTCTCGACAGTCTCCCAAGACCCCCGCGTGGCTTTGAACTCCAATTCAGTGCCCACTGGAAGTTGTAGCTCGCCGACCCAGAGGCCGTCTCCGCGCAGCGGGAGCCCGGCAGGGTCCCAGGGTCCCAGACCGTCCACGCTGCCGGTCAGGTGGACGATCGCGTCGTCCGGGGTCTGGACTGGCACGGTGACCTCAAAGCGCAAGGTCGCCAGCGGAGTTCCAACCTGGATGGTGAGTTCGGCCGTCTGTTCGCGCCACGTTGCGCGGATTGTGGCCGTACCCACGGCGTGACCGACGAGCTCGCCGTCCTCCACCGTCACCACATCTGGGCTCTCGGTCGTCCAAGAAATCTCAGAGGGTGGGAGGGTGAGGCGGCCGCCGCCGGTGAACTGCGCTTCGACCGTCAGCGCGACGCGCCCACCGACCTCGGCCACCCGTGCGTCCCACGCCCAGAGGCGCAAGCCGGCGGGGTCGCGGTCGTTGAAGTTGTCGCTGCCGAGCAGGAACAGCAGAATCGCGGGGAGCCGTCGCGACCACGATGCCTCGTTGTGGGCTGCGCCCTGGTCCTCGAGCGTGCCCAGCGCTCGTCCGTCGCGCAATCCCCGCGCGCGGGCCAGGGCCGCGACCTCCCGCACGTTGCGCGTGAGGTCGTTGGTCAGCGTGCCCTCGCGGGAGGACTCCTCGGAGCCGGCGTCGAGCCACAGTCGAAGCGGCTGCGTCGCCGAGTCTGCGAACTGGCGGATGGGGGCGCGATTGTTCCACCAAAGACTCGGGGACACGGCGGCGATGCGGCCAAAGATGTCCCCGTGCCGCACGCCGGCGTGGAGGCTGACGATGCCACCGAGGCTGGATCCCGCGACGGCGGTATTGTTCCGACCGCACATGGTGCGGAAGTGGGCGTCGATGATCGGTTTGATCTCGTTGGCGACGGCGTCCACATAGGCGTCAGCGGAACCGCCTGCCCGCCTGTCCTCATCCCGAGTCGCCGTGTAGTCGTCGATGCGACCGGCCCCGCTGTTGTCGATGCCGACGACGATCCATGGCCGAATTTCACCCGCGGCGACCAACGCGTCGAGGGTCTCATCGACCCCCCATTCCACGCCAAACGCCGCTCGACGTGGGTCAAAGAGGTTCTGGCCGTCGTGCATGTAGAGGACGGGGTACCGCTCTTGTGCGCCGTCGTATCCGGGAGGCAGGTAGACTGTGATGGTACGCGCAGCGACCCCGCGCAGTGTCAGGTCTGCCAGGACCCGGTAGCGTCCGTCCCCGTCAAACCGGACGTCCGGCACGTCCCCCTCGGGGCACTGCGTCTCCTCCACCCCAGCGTCGCCGTCTGTGTCTGGGGTGTCTGGGGCGTCCGCCAGGTCAGCGTCCGGTGCGTCGGGGCTGGCATCAGCGCGCGCCCCGTCGTCGCCGATGTCGGGCGTGGCGTCGGGCCGGGCGAGATCCGGGTCGGCGTCGTCCATGTCGTTCCGGGTGTCGGCCGCGTCCGGCTGCGCGGCATCGGGGACGTCGTCGGAGGCGGCGTCTTCGCCGGCGTCGCGCGGGTCCTGGTTGGCGTCGTCAGGGCCGCTGTCCCCGCAGGCGACGAGGCCCAGGACGGCAAGAATCGTCAGGTACTTCATGGCGCCGGACTATATCGCCGCCCTGCGGCTGCCGCCAATGGTGCTGCGCGCTGCGCCCACGCGTGGATCGCGCGCCGGGCGGAGTGTCACCGCCAAGTTCGGACTCGCCGAGGTCGCCGGACTATTGACCGCAGATGGGGCGGGGCGCGCAGACGCTTCCGAGTCGGTCACAGCAGACCTGTCGGTCGTCGCCGCAGTCCTGGTCCGTCTCGCAACCGCGGGCTCCCTCGCACGCGCGCGGGGGCGCGCACACGTTGCCATACGCCTCGCAGCAGGTGTTGCCGTCCGCGCAGTCGTCGTCGGTGGCGCACTCGGTCGCACCGCATTCGCCCTGGGCGACGCAGGTGTTGTCCCGTTCCGCACAGCAGACCTCGCCGCGCGCGCAGTCCTGGTTGCCCTCGCATGCTGTGGGCTGACAGTCCGCCTCTGCGACGCAGGTGTTGCCCTGCTCCGCGCAGCAGACCTCGCCACGCTCGCAGTCGCCATCGCCGCGGCACAGTGCCGTGTCTTCGCAACGCGCGGCCGGCACGCATGTGTTGTCGGCACCGGCGCAGCACACGGCGCCATCGGGGCACTCGTCGTCGCCGGTACAGGTCTGATCTCCGCACGCGAGGGCGGGCACGCATGTGTTGCCACGCTCCGGGCAGCAGACTTCGCCGCGCCCGCAATCGCCGTCGCCATCGCAGCTGGTCAGGCAGAAGCGCCGGTCGGTGCAGGTGTTGCCACGCTCCGCGCAGCAGACCTGACCGTCGCCGCACTCCTGGTGTGTGTCGCACGACTCGCTGGCGTTGCACGCGCGCTCTGAGGTGCAGGTGTTCCCGCGGTCGGCGCAGCAGAGCTGCGGGTCGGTGCAGTCGTCGTCCCCACGGCACTCGCGGATGTCGCCGCACGCGTTTGGGGCCTGGCAGGTATTGCCGCGCGTCGCGCAGCAGATCTGACCGTCCGCGCAGTCGTCGTCCCCGCCACAGGTCTCGGGCTCCGCGCTGCACGCGTCGGGTGCGGTGCAGAGGTTGCTCGCCTCGCAGCAGATCTGGCCGCGGTCACAGTCGGTGTTCGTGCGGCAGCGAGCCGGTGGGGTGTCGCACTCGGTGCGGCACACATTGTCGTCGCAGCAGGTCTCGCCCTCATCACATGCGGCGTCGTCGCGGCAGCGCGTGGGAGGTCCCTCGGGACAGATGCAGGCGTCCGCGACCGCTTCGTCGTTTCTGCACAATTGGGCGATCACGATGCCGCAGTTGGCGTCCGCGATGCGCTCCGGGTCGACGTTGTCGTCGCCGACGCAGTTTTCGACGCAGGCATCGGCGTCAAAGACATCTGGGTCCGGGCAGAACTCCACGGAGCAGATCTGAATGTGCTGGCACGCCATCTCACAGGCCACGCGGCGCTGGTCCCCGACGTCCCCCACATCACCCGGCGCATCGGGGCCCGCGTCCACATCGCCGTTGTTGGCGCCGTTGTTGGCGCCGTTGTTGACGCCGTTGTTGGCGCCGTTGTTGGCGCCGTTGTTGGCGCCTACATCACCGGCGTCGGAGCCGGTATCGATGGCGTCTTCGCCATTCGCGTACGGCTCGTCCGACTGACAGCCCACCAGCACGAGACAACCCAGCAGCACCACACCCGCCAAAGTCCGCATTGCGCTCCCCTCTCCCCATGTCCTGACGCCGCTGACAGCGTAGGCCGTGCCCCAGAAAATGTCGACGGAAGCGACTGGCATCGCCGGCCACGGAGTCCGTCGCCACCGGAGCGGAGATCCTGCGAAAAAATCGAAGACTGGCCCTTGACCCCCAAGTCCGCGTGAATAAAGTTGCGCCCGCTTTGGCAGTCTTCGCCGGAGAGTGCTAATCGCTCCGGCCAAACAAACCATCCCCCAATCGGAGGAGTTCGAGATGAATGTGAAGCCCCTGTATGACCGTGTCCTCGTGACTCGCCTCGAGGGAGAGACGAAGAGCTCGGGTGGGATCATCATCCCCGACAGCGCGAAAGAGAAGCCGCTCGAGGGCCGCGTCGTGTCCACGGGCACCGGCCGCCGCATGAAGGACGGTTCGATCAAGGCGCCCGCAGTAGCCGAGGGCGATCGCATCCTGTTCGGCAAGTACGCCGGCACGGAGATCAAGCTCGACGGTACCGAGTACCTGATCCTGAAAGAGGATGACATCCTCGCCGTCATCGAAGACTGATTCATCCCCTGAATAAGAGAGAGTGAGAAATGGCTAAGGAAATCATTTACAGTGACAGCGCGCGTCGTCGGATGCTCGAGGGTGTGGACACCCTCGCCAACGCGGTTCGCGTCACGCTCGGCCCCAAGGGTCGCAACGTCGTCATCGAGCGCGCCTTCGGCGCCCCCACCATCACCAAGGACGGCGTCAGCGTCGCCAAGGAAGTGGAGCTCGAGGGCAAGTTCGAGAACATGGGCGCGCAGATGGTCAAGGAGGTCGCCTCCAAGACCAACGACGTGGCCGGCGACGGAACCACCACCGCCACTGTGCTCGCCCAGGCGATCTACCGTGAGGGCGCCAAGGTCGTGACCGGCGGTCACAACCCCATGGCCGTCAAGCGCGGCATCGAGATCGCGGTTCGCGCCGTCGTGGTCGAGCTCGCGAAGATCTCGCGCCCCGTCAGCAACAACGAGGAGATCAAGCAGGTTGGCTCGATCTCCGCGAACAGTGACCTGACCATCGGCGGCATCATCGCCGACGCCATGGACAAGGTCGGCCGTGACGGCGTCATCACCGTCGAGGAGGCCAAGGGCCTCGAGACGACCCTCGAGGTCGTCGAGGGCATGCAGTTCGACCGCGGCTACCTGAGCCCGTACTTCGTGACGGACCCGGAAGGTATGAAGGTCGAGCTCGACGCCCCCTTCATCCTGATCTACCAGAAGAAGGTCAGCTCCATGAAGGACCTCCTCCCGGTGCTGGAGAAGGTCGCCCAGATGAACCGCCCGCTGGTCATCGTGGCCGAGGACACCGAGGGAGAGGCCCTGGCCACCCTCGTCGTCAACAAGCTGCGTGGCGTGCTGAAGGTTGCCGCCGTCAAGGCCCCGGGCTTTGGCGACCGCCGCAAGGCGATGCTCGAGGACCTGGCTGCGCTCACCGGTGGTGAGGTCATCAGCGAGGACCGCGGCATGCAGCTCGAGAGCACCACCATCGAGCAGCTCGGAACCTGCAAGAAGATCGTCATCACCAAGGACGACACCACGATCATTGACGGCGCCGGTGACGAGAAGCTCATCACTGCCCGCGTCAACCAGATCAAGGTGCAGATCGAGGAGACCTCCTCGGACTACGACCGTGAGAAGCTCCAGGAGCGTCTGGCCAAGCTCGTTGGCGGCGTCGCGGTCATCCGCGTCGGCGCTGCGACCGAGGTCGAGATGAAGGAGAAGAAGGCTCGTGTTGAGGACGCCCTCAACGCGACCCGCGCCGCAGTCGAGGAGGGCATCGTCCCCGGTGGTGGTGTGGCTCTGCTGCGCGCCTCCAGCGCCCTCGACGGCCTCGAGGTCAGCCTCGAGGAGAGCTTTGGCGTCAAGATCGTTCGCCGCGCGCTCGAGGAGCCGCTGCGCCAGATCGCCGCCAACGCCGGTGCCGAGCCGTCCGTCGTCGTGCAGGCGGTCCGGAACCTCACGGGCGCCCACGGCTACAACGCCGCCACGGACGTCTACGAGGACCTCATCGCCGCTGGCGTTGTGGACCCGACCAAGGTCACGCGCTCCGCGCTCCAGAACGCCTCCTCCATCGCCAGCCTCATGCTGACGACCGAGGTCATGGTCGCCGACATCCCTGAGCCGAAAGAGGCTGCGCCCGACATGGGCGGCATGGGTGGTATGGGCGGCATGGGTGGAATGGGCGGCATGGGTGGAATGGGCGGCTTCTAAGCCCCTGACACCACACGAACTTCCCGCGGGCCTTCGGGCCCGCGCACTGAATACGAAATACGAACAGGTACCGACAAATGAAGATCAAGCCTCTCAACGATCGACTGATCGTCAAGCGCACCGACGGCGAGACCAAGTCCGCCGGTGGCATCATCATCCCCGACTCCGCCAAGGAGAAGCCCCTCGAGGGCATCGTCCGCGCTGCGGGCCCGGGCAAGTCCAACGACAAGGGCGAGGTTACGCCGCTGGCCGTGCAGGAGGGTCACCGCATCCTCTTTGGCAAGTACGCTGGCACCGAGCTCAAGATCCAGGGTGAGGACCTTCTCATCCTCCGTGAGGACGATGTCCTCGCCATCATCGAGGAATAGGAGAGACTACAATGGCAGCTAAAGAACTTCTTTTCAGCGGCGACGCCCGCACTCGCATCGCAGACGGCGTTGACGCCCTCGCGAACGCCGTCAAGGCAACCCTCGGACCCAAGGGACGGAACGTCGTGCTCGAGAAGAGCTGGGGCGCCCCGACCGTGACCAAGGACGGTGTGTCCGTGGCCAAGGAAATCGAGCTCAAGGACAAGTTCGAGAACATGGGCGCGCAGATGGTCAAGGAGGTTGCCTCCAAGACCAGCGACGTGGCCGGCGACGGCACCACCACCGCCACCGTTCTCGCCCAGGCGATCTACCGTGATGGGCTCAAGCTCGTCACCGGTGGTCACAACCCGATGGGCATCAAGCGCGGCATCGACAAGGCCGTCATCCAGGTCGTGGCCAACCTCAAGGCGGCCGCCACCGACGTGACGACCAACAAGGAGATCGCGCAGGTTGGCAGCATCTCGGCCAACAACGACCCGGAGATCGGCCAGATCATCGCCGAGGCGATGGACAAGGTCGGTCGTGACGGCGTCATCACCGTCGAGGAGGCCAAGGGCCTCGAGACGACCCTCGAGCTCGTCGAGGGTATGCAGTTTGACCGTGGCTACCTCAGCCCGTACTTCGTGACGGACCCTGAGTCGCTCCGCGTGGACCTGGACGATCCGTTCATCCTGCTCTTCGACAAGAAGATTGGCTCGATGAAGGACCTGCTCCCGATCCTCGAGGGCGTCGCCCGCACCAACCGTCCGTTGGTCATCATCTGCGAGGATGTCGAGGGCGAGGCCCTGGCGACTCTGGTGGTGAACAAGCTGCGCGGTGTCCTGAAGATCGCCGCCGTCAAGGCGCCGGGCTTCGGCGACCGCCGCAAGGCCATGCTCGAGGACATCGCCACCCTGACGGGCGGCGAGGTCATCAGCGAAGAGCGCGGCATGAAGCTGGAGAGCGCCGCGCTGTCCCAGCTGGGTACCGCCAAGAAGATCGTCATCACCAAGGACGACACCACGATCGTCGATGGTGGCGGTTCTGAGGCGGCCATCACCGGTCGCATCAACCAGCTCAAGATCCAGATCGACGACACCACGTCGGACTACGATCGCGAGAAGCTGCAAGAGCGGCTGGCGAAGCTCGCCGGCGGTGTCGGTGTCGTCAAGGTTGGCGCCGCGACCGAAGTCGAGATGAAGGAGAAGAAGGCTCGTGTTGAGGACGCCCTCAACGCGACCCGCGCCGCTGTCGAGGAGGGCATCGTTGCCGGTGGTGGTGTTGCCATCATCCGCGCCAGCGAGGGCCTCGAGTCCATCGACTGTGTGGATGCGGACGAGAAGGTTGGCGTGGACATCGTGCGCAGCGCGCTCGAGGCTCCGCTGCGCCAGATCGCCATCAACGCCGGTGTCGAGGGATCCATCGTGATCCAGAAGATCCGCGAGACCAAGGGCAACTGGGGCTATAACGCAGCCACGGATGTCTACGAGGACCTCGTCGCGGCCGGTGTCATTGACCCGGTCAAGGTCACCCGCTCCGCGCTGCAGAACGCGGCCTCCATCGCCGGTCTGATGCTCACCACCGAGTGCATGATCGCCGAGAAGACCGAGAAGAAGGATGACGCCGGTCATCACCACCACCACTGAGCCCACTCAGAGCCTCTGCTCTGAGTGAGTCCGGTACGAGTCAAGGCGCGCCCCACGGGGCGCGCCTTTTCTCGTTGTGGCGGGGTGCGCCAACGGGTCAGGAGATGGTCTGTTCCAGACGGTCCAGCAGCCGGAGTAGCTGGGCTGCGCGGTGCACACACCTTCCCTGCAGCAGGCGCAGCGTGCTGCGAAAGAGAATCTGACACTCGGGCTCGGACCGATCCTCCGACGGTGGAATCACCGGCCTGGAATCCATCATGAGGTCCCAGGTCTGAAGGTCGTTGCGCATGGCCGCGTCGTGGGCGAGCACGCCGTAGCACATGGAGACCCAGGACCGCGTGCTCGCCTCGCCTTCGCGCTTGAGAGCTTGGTGAGCGCGGACGACGGCCTCTGACATTCGCCCCTGAAGTGTCAGGCACAGAGCGTGGAGAGCTGTGTTGATCGGCGAGTCGAGCCCGCCTCGGTCGAAGTGGATCTGCGCTTCTTCCAGGCAGGCCAGCGCCGTGGCGTACTGCCCCAGATGCAGGCGCAGAGAGCCCTCGAGCCGCGCTACGCGCCCCTGCTGCAACGGCCTTCCCGCGACACTCGCCAGCTCGGCCTGCGCAGTCTGCACGTAGAGCAGCGCCGTCTCCAGAGAGTCTGGGTCCAGCGCGGTCAGGCTGGCAAATCCTGTGCAGGCAGTGGCGCGGACCATGGAGTCGTCGGTGCGGCGCATGGCCAGAGTCAGCCACTCCTGGATCTGCGGCACCTCGTGCCTCTTGACCGCCATGTACGCTCGATGCACGGCGGCCTCGGCCCAGCAGTGCATCAAGCCCGCGTCCTCGCAGGACTGCATGACCCGCTCCAGCTCGTTGCGCGCGGCGTTGACCTCGCCCATCTGGTAGCGCGCTCGCGCGGCGAAGATGCGCGCTCGCGCGTACGATTCGGGCCCAACCGCTGGGGAGACACCCTCGAGCAGGGACAGGGCCTCCTCGCGCTGCGACGCGTGCGACAGGCCGATGCCTACGGTCACGTTGATCTGCTCGCGGCGCACGTCGGACTCACCAACCCCGAGTGCATCGAGCACGGCCGTCAGCCGGTGCGCCGCCGCCCGAAGGCCGCGCGTGTCCCCGCCGGCTTCAGCAGCGGTGAGCAGTCGCCAGAGGAGGGGCTCGGCCCGATCGGGCTGGGCAGCCTCGACCCAGTGCCACGCCTGCCGCGAGATGGTCTCGGGGAGATGCGGGCTGTGCACCCTGACCACTGCGTCCGCGATTTGCGCATGGTGCGACTCGAGGCGGCCTCCGTCGCGCGCGCGGCGGCGCAAGCTGTTGCTCAGCAAGGCGTGCACGAACGTCCAGCCGCGGTCCGTGGGTATCGCCAGGCGAAGCCGAAGAAGGCGCAGCAAGGTCGTGGCCTCCAGGGGGATGCCCGTGGCCTGGACGGCGCTGGCCCAGAGGTTGTTTTCAACCTCCTCACCCACGCAGGCAGCGATCTCCAACGCGATCATCTCGCCGGCGTCGAAGACACTCAGACGCTCCAACCAGACGCCGTGCAGGCTGTCCGGGATCTTGATGTCGGCCGTCGCCAGGAGCCGGAACCCGGTGTCCGACGGCGCGATCTGACCGCGCTCCACCCAGTCGCCAATGAGCTGTGCGGCGAACAGTGGGTTGCCCTGGGTCAGTGCGCAGACCTAGTCCACAAGGAGCGGGTCCAGCTCCAGGAGGCCCTCGACGAATGTGCGATGCACCGAGGGGCTGAGCGCGCCAATGACGGACTCGGTCACGGCGTCGAGCTCCAAAAGCTCGGCGAGCGCCGCCTGGGCGCCGGGCCGCGTCGCCAGAGCCTCCTCTTGCACGGTGCAGATGAGCAGGACCCGCAGGCCCAGCGGCGCTCTCATGCACGCGGCAGCGAATTGAAGTGCCTCTTCATCCCAGTGCACATCGTCCAGCAGGAGAATGAGCGGCAACCGATCGCAGGTCGCCCGCAAGAGGTGGATCGCGGCCTGGTGACGCAGCTGGGGCGTGGTCGCGCGCTGCGGGCCATTCTCGCCGGCGCTCAGCAGGTCCGCGACGTCCAGAACGACCTCCTCGCGGTCCGGACCGAAGACACGGCTCAGCCGAAGCGTCGTCCGGTCCAGCGGGAGTCTCTGGCACGCGACGAGCTGGGCCAGGGCCTGCTTGAGACCCGCAGCCCGCGGCGAGCCCGGGCCGTGCAGTGCCACGATGTTCATCGCGTCGCCCCGCTCGTGGGACCGTTCGGCGAACCATCGCGCCAGGCGCGACTTGCCAACGCCAGCGGCTCCCCTGAGCACGACCGCTCGCGGTAGAGACTCCTCCTCGACAGCGACCAGATCGCGGCGGAGCTGCTCGCGCTCGAAGGGACGGCCGACAAACGACGGGATCCGCAGCGAGTACAGGCCGAGACCGGCGCCATCGGGCCCCACAATCTCCAGCACGCCGCTCGAGTCCGGAGTTTCGGGTTGATCGCCGAGCTCGGTGGGGGCGTCTTCGTCGAATGCCGCGCCGATGGCCGGGCCGCCCGCCGGCGCGGCGCCCATGGTCAACAACACCTTGCGAGCGTGGGCGGCCAGCCGGAACCGCGAGTCGATGCGCTTGGCCAGTAGCTTCCTGAGCCACCCTTCGAGCGCGTCGGGGACGCCGATCTTCGGCACAAACTTCCCAGGTTGCTGCACCAGGTGCTGGTGCATCAGCTGGACAAAGCTGCCCTCAAACGGTGGCGCGCCGCAGACAGCCTCCCAGACCAGGGCGCCCACGGCATAGAGATCAGTCCAGGGTCCGTGCTCGCGCCACTCGGCGGTGAACTGCTCGGGGGCCGAGTAGCGGGCAGTGCCAAGGAACTGGTCTGCGCCGGCCTCGTCCTGGGCGGTGATGTGGGCGATGCCGAAGTCGGTCAGCCTCACGCGCATCCCGTTGATTTCCGGGTCCGTGAGCAGGATGTTGGCCGGCTTGATGTCCCGATGAATCACCCCGCGCGCATGCGCGTGCGCGAGCCCGGACAAGATACCGACGAGCACACCTCGGAGCTCCTGCCAGTCCATGCCGACCGATGCGCCCAGGGTGCCATAGCGCGCGTACTCCATCGCGAGGAAGTGGCAGCCGGGCTCGGAAAACCCGGGCGCCTGACCCGCGCCTACCATCCCGTAGTCAAAGACCTGCACGATGGCCGGGTGCCGCAGGGCCGCGACGGCGCGGACCTCCCGCTGAAACTCAGCTGGATCGGCCTCGCGGGAGCGGAGGATCTTGACGGCGGCATCGCGCCCGGTGGGCAGGTGGATGGCGCGCCATACCGTCGCAGCCGCGCCGGACCCCACCTTCTCGATGAGATCAAAAGCGCCAAGGGAGCGAACGGACGGCTGTGAACGTGAGTCGACCAACGGTTCAACAATGTAGTGGATTGGACTCGATTTGTCAGAACCTGAGCGGATGCGCCGCGCCGGACTGCGACAATCTGCGTCAAGGTGCGTCAGACGCGGGAGGTCGGCGTCGGTTACATCACGGGCGGGCGGTTCAGTGAGCCGATGATTGGCAGGTGATGACGATGCGCGTTTGGATGTTGGTTTTGTGGGTGATGTTGGCCGGATGTTCGGCCTCTGAGGTTCCGGAGTTTGAGAGTGCGGGTGCGACCCAGCGTCGGGGGTGGGACGTTCCAGATCCCGACGCCCAGGACCCGAGAGTGTGCCAGGCGCAGGCTGACCTCGCGGCGGCGTTGCCGTTCAACGTCGTCTCCTTGGGAGATTTTGTGAGCGGTCATTCGGACGTGGAGGGGCGGCTCGCGGTGGGCGGACGCCTCGATGTCTGGCACTACGGCGTAGGCCTGCGCGACCCGGACGGCGTGGTGGCCGCGGTGGGGGGCCACCTTTTGGCGAGCGATGCAGCATTCCATGGCGACGTAGCTGTGGCAGGGGAGGCCTGGTTCGACAACGCGGGACTGTACCGCGAGGACGGTACCGCGGGTGTGGTCCATCGCGGCAGCGGCGTCGACTTTGACGCCCTCGCGGCGGGATTGGAGCGGGCCAGTGATGTCCTCAGTTCCGTGGCGGCCACAGGGCCGACCATCGCGGGCGGTACCCATCTGCGTCTGGTCGGCGGTCGCCCTGACGTGAATGTGTTTCGCCTGGGCGCGGACGCCCTGGCCCGCACACAACACCTGACCATCGAGGTGCCCGACGGCGCCCATGCGATCATCAACGTGCACGGCGATGCAGTGCGGTTCCAGAACTTCGGGGTGTTCCCCACGTCGCTGGACCCGTCCCGCGTATTGTTCAACGCCGCCGAGGCGCGGACCGTCCGCATCGAGGCGTTCGGTTTCCGCGGGAGCCTGCTCGCGCCCCGCGCCTCCGTGGACTTCGACAACGGTCGTTTTGACGGGCAGCTCTTCGCCGGCGCCGTCCTCGGTGACGGCCTGGGCGACGGTCAGCCCGACGGACAGTTCAACCACGTTGCCTACAACCCACCGGTGTGCGTCGTAGACGAGCCGCAGCCGTGCACGATGGACGCTGACCTCGAGCTGGTCCGTGGGTACAATGTGTTCGTCACAGGAGACTATGTCGCCGGGCACAGCGACATCGAGGGGCGCCTGGCGGCAGGCGGCGACATCGCTGTACACCGCTACTCCGTCGGGCGGATGGACCCCGATGGTCTGGCCGCGGTGGCGGGTCTGGACCTGTCGGCCGAAGACGCGTCGTTCCACGGGGACGTGGCGGCCGCGGGTGCCATTGAGCTGCGCCGGGTGGGCCTCGTTCGGACGGGGGGCGCTCGCGGACAGGCCTGGAACCTGTTGGCGGAGGACTTTGAGGAGCAGGCGGCGCGACTGGAAGCCGTCTCCGCGGACCTTGGGCAGCTGGCGCCGACAGCTCGCACGCAGGTTTCAGGTCGCTCGATTCGCCTGATCGGCGAGGAACACCGGCAGAATGTCTTTGTCGTGGCGGCGCAGGATCTGGCCCGGGCCGATCGGTTGGACCTTGCGGTACCGGAGGGGACGGACGTGGTGATCCGGGTGGAGGGGGAGGACCTGGTGTTCTCCAACTTTGCGGTGTTCACCGACACCCCAGCGTCGCGCATCCTCTTCCATGCCCCGGCAGCCCGCACGGTCCGCATCGAGGCGTTCCGATTCTGGGGTAGCCTTCTGGCGCCCGGCGCCTCCGTGGACTTCGACAACGGCCAGTTCAACGGGTCGCTGTTCGCACGGCAGTTTGACGGCGACGGCCTGGACGACGCGGAGCCGGACGGCCAGTTCAACCATCACCCGCTCGTATCCACGCTGTGTCGCTGAGCTACCAGGGCAGGATGTCCCCGTTCTGGTGCCAGAAGGTGCCCGAGGTCTCGAGAGTCAGCTCGTCGATGCGGGCCAGGAGGCCGGTGGCGGCCTCGCCAGGCTCGATGCCGTGATGACCGGTCATGGCCGTGGCGACAAGCCCCGGGTGGAGAAGGGCCACCGCGATTCCGCGCCCGCGCAGATCGTGCGCAAGGGACACGCCGGCCATGTTCACGGCCGCCTTGGACATGCGGTAGCCATACCGGCTGCCCGAGGTGTTGTCGTCGATCGAGCCCATTCGGCTGGTCACAATGGCGACCTTGGAGCCAGACGCGAGGTTGGAGAGCAGCGCGTGGGTTACCCGGAGGGGCCCGAGGCTGTTGATCTCGAACTGCCGCCGGATCCGGTCGATGTCCAGGTCCGCCAACGACTCGCTGGTCAGGACGCCAGCGTTGTTGATCAAGAGATCGATCCTGCGGGCCCCTACGGCGCGCGTGAGGGCTGCCCCGACGCCGTCGTCGGAGACGTCGACTCCCTCCACCACCTCGACGCCGAGATCGCGCAGCTGCGCAGACGCCTTGCGGCACGCCGCGACTACATGGACGCCGCGATGCTTGAGCTGGCCTGAGAGCTCGAGTCCAATGCCACGGTTTGCGCCCGTGACCAGCGCGATGTGCTGGGTCATTCTTCCTCCTGGAGGCCGGCAAGGTGGGCACCGGACACCAATCGACAAGGGGTTTCGTAACAGAGCCCAGGCGGTCCACTCCTCCCCCACGCACCAGATGCAAGGCAGGCAAACGGGGGGATCCGGATGAAGCCAGAGACGATGGAAAAAGTGGTCGCCGTAGCCGGGACAGTGTCCGGTTGTACGGCTCTCCTGGGTTGCGCGGCGTTTGTCTTGGGGTCGCAGCTCGCGCTCCTGGGTGCGGCTGCGGGCATTGTTCTCACCGCCGTGTGCGCCGGTTGTCTGGCGGGTATGCAGATCGGTCGGATGATGGCGCCCGTCGCCACAGAGCAGCTTGTC
Source organism: uncultured Pseudomonadota bacterium (assembly GCA_937890335.1). Classification (GTDB taxonomy): domain Bacteria; phylum Myxococcota_A; class Bradymonadia; order Bradymonadales; genus CALBXO01. The sequence continues at coordinate 19,959 of CALBXO010000536.1, forward strand.
ACCGAGGTCGCGGCGCCAACGGTGCAGCGGACCTCCGCCCTGCGAGCGCCTGCTGAGCGTGTGTCCGAGCCGCGCGTCGCCACCGAGCGCGTGTCCGAGCCGCGCGTCGCTGCCGAGCGTGTCTCCGCACAGCCTGTACGCCCTCCGCGGGTTGCTCCGCGCGTCGTCCCGGTCCGACCCATGAGGTTTGCGCCCTTGCCGCAGCCGTCGGCGCCCATCGAAACGCCGTCGTGTGCCATGCCCGCGGTGTCGCTTCCGGCTCCTTCGGGAACCTTCGAGATGAGCAAGGCGCACATCGACGCGCTCAACGGCCTGTGTGACAGCGCCAAGGTCCACCAAGCTGGCCTGGCGACGGTGGAGCTCGACCCCACGGACCTCCTTCAGGGGGATCTGGAGGACTCGTTCGCGACCGTCCCGATGCGATTTGTCGAGGACGAGTCCGGCGGCCGTGTGCAGCTGCTGCGCTGGTAGCAAGTCCGTCCGGTCGGCCCAAACCGGCAGGCGCCGGGTTGGACCACGCCGCCGCCGTCATGGGCGGCGCACAATCCCAACAACCCCAACGATGGCCAGCAGCACCAGCGGCAGCGCCGTGGGCTCTGCGCGGGCCGTCGAGCAGCCCGTGCCCCGGACCTGTCCGTAGATCGTCGCGTCGTCGAAGACGTTGTCTGTGTCGCCCGACTCGGGGAAGTCGTCTGAGGGGTCGAGCGGGTCACTGGCCCGGTTGACCTCGGTCCCGTCGTCCACGCCGCCGCGGTCGGTGTCCTCCCGCGTGGGGTTGGTGCCGTGGTCATGAACCTCGGCGCCGTCCGTCAGGGTGTCGCCGTCCGTGTCCGGGTTTCGCGGGTCGGTGCCTCGCGCGCGCTCGTCGCTGTTCTCGAGCCCGTCGCCATCAATGTCGCGGTCGCAGATGTCCCCGTTTCCGTCACCATCCAGGTCCTCCTGGCCAGGGTTCGCCTCCGACTGGCAATTGTCGTCGTCGTCCAGGATGCCGTCGCCGTCGAAGTCACCGTCGCACGCGTCGCCGATGCCGTCGCCGTCGGTGTCCGCCTGGGTCACGTTCGGGATCAGCGGGCAGTTGTCGCGGTGGTCACGGATGCCGTCGTTGTCGTCGTCCTCGTCGCAGTTGTCGCCCAGTCCGTCGCCGTCCGTGTCGGTCTGCGCTTCGTCGGCCACCAGCGGGCACACGTCGTCGTCGTTGAGGTGTCCGTCGCCGTCCACATCCGGGTCGCAGAGGTCGCCCAACCCGTCGTTGTCGAGGTCGGACTGGTCCGGGTTGGCGATGTCGGCGCAGTTGTCGATCTCGTCGATGATGCCGTCACCGTCCGAGTCTGCCTCGCAGGCGTCGCCGGTGCCGTCGGCGTCCGAATCGAGCTGGTCCGTGTTGGCGATGAGCGGGCAATTGTCCGTGGTGTCGGCGATCTGGTCGTTGTCATCGTCGGCGTCGCAGACGTTGCCCTGCCCGTCGCCATCGGTGTCCAGCTGGTCGGTGTTGGGCAGGTACTGGCAGTTGTCCTCGAGGTTGTCGATGAGGTCACCGTCCAGATCGTCGTCACACACGTCGCCAAAGCTGTCGTCGTCGAGGTCCGCCTGGTCGGCGTTGGGGGTGACGACGCAGTTGTCGTCGGGGTCGCGGACGCCGTCGTTGTCCTGGTCGTCCTCGCAGAGGTTGCCGACCCCGTCGCGGTCCGAGTCCGCCTGGTCCGGGTTGGGGGTGAGCACGCAGTTGTCGTCGCGGTCGGGCACGCCGTCGTTGTCGTCGTCCGAGTCGCACACATCGCCCAGCCCATCCGAGTCAGCGTCGGCCTGATCCCGGTTGGGTATCCAGGTGCAGTTGTCGTCCAGGTCCAGGATGGAGTCGTTGTCGTCGTCGTCGTCGCACACGTCGCCGACCAGGTCGGAATCGTTGTCGGCCTGATCGCGGTTGGGGAGCGTCGGGCAATTGTCCTGGTTGGCGCAGAACCCGTCGGCGTCCGCGTCGTCCAGCGCGTCCAGCGGGCACGCATCACAGGCGTCGCCGGCGCCATCCTGGTCTCGGTCGAGCTGGTCTCGGTTGGGCACCTCCAGGCAGTTGTCGTTCTCGTCCACAACGCCGTCGCGGTCCGAGTCGATCTCCTCCTGGCAGTCCGCAGAGCAGCCGTCGCCCGGCGTTACGTTGCCGTCGTCGCAGAACTCGCCCTCCTCGCGGAAGCCGTTGCCGCACTCGACGACGTTCCCGCTGCGGATCTGGTAGCGCCAGACGCCGTTCTCTTCCACGTTGGAGGTGGTGCACAGGCGCAGCACGCCGGGGGTGAAGCTGCCGGGCAGGACCTCGAAATCCCGCTCGTTGCCGGCGTCAAATCCAGCCTGTGCCGGGACGCCGCCCACGCCCTCGAAGCCCTCGGACGCGTCGCCGGTGGTCCACTCGCATTTGTTGTAGCGGAACTCCACGTCGAAATCGCCGGCGACGATGTCGCTGCGGTCCGTGAGCACGAGCTGGAACGTCATCCGCCGGTCGTTGTGGAAGGCGTAGTAGCCCGTCTCGTACCAGGACACCACCATGCGTCCCTGCTCAAAGAAGAACCAGGCCAGGTTCTCATTGGGGTCGGCCACGAGGCGGTTGCGGGTGTCTACGTCGGCCCAGTAGGGCGCGATCATCGGGCGCGACGCCACCGGGAACTGCTCGGGCGTGTACTCCCAGAGGGCGCCGCTGAAGCTGACGTTGCCGTTGTTGTTGATCCAGAGGACGTCGTGCGTGTGCCCGTAGAAGTTGAGGCCCGCGGGGAACACGTTGGTGATGTCGTAGCCAACCGTGGACCCGTCGTCGTTGGGCGCAAGGTACCACGAGCCCAGGCCCAGGGGGCCGCCGAGGTCGTTGATCAGCGGCGCGCCCTGCGCCGAAGCGGTGGACACGGTCAGCAGACAGAGAATTACGGCGAGACTCGCCCGGATGCAGCTGTACATGGCAAACTCAACATTCGAAATTCAGCACAATCCCGATGGCCCCCACCCAAAACAATTCGGATTCATCGGTTGGGCGGGCTTGTAGCAGCGGGGTAGGCGACGGTCAAGGGCGCTGTTGAACAGCGTTCGATAACCCGTCGGGCCTTTCTGCGCGGGGCGAGTGCCGATGCCGACCTTCACGGGCCGCGTTTGGCGCGCGGGCGGCGCTCGCTGTCACGCGGTGAAACGCCCGCGGCCCGATCGGGCTGCCCTGCGGCGGGACTGGCGATCGCGATTTTCCCGCCCCGCTCGTCGCCACGGTCGATGCACCGCAACGACAGTGAGCAGGGCGATACATCGGGGCGACAGCACCATCGGACGGGGGGCGAGGGGACGAACGTCTGCGACGGGGGCGTCTGTCAGGCGTGATCGGGCATGGACCGGGCGATGCGGAAGCCGAGGGTCGGCTGGCGGCGCGTGGGCATGGCAAAGCCGCGGTTGGCGGCGCGGCAGATCTTGGCGCCGGAGGAGAACCCGCCCCCGCGGTTGGTGCGGTAGTCTCCGCGCGGGGGACCGAGCGGCGCTTTGACGGCGGAGTCCGGGTAGGGCGCGTAGACGTCCCAGACCCACTCCCACACATTGCCCAACATGTCGTGCAGGCCCCATGCGTTGGGCGCGAGCTGTCCCACGGGCTGGGTGGTGCGCTTGCTGTTCCCTGAGTACCAGGCGACCTGGCGCGCGGGCCCATGCCGGGAATCGATGGTGCCCGCCCGCGCGGCGCATTCCCACTCGGCCTCTGTGGGCAGCCGGTACCCGATGTAGTCGTCGGTGTTGAGCCGGACCGCACGGATCGTGTAGTCCCGGCCGGGAACCCCCGTCTCCCCCTCGAGCACGTAGTACTCCGGAAGCCCTTCCGCGCGGGAGCGCGCGTTGCAGTACGCGACCGCGTCGTGCCAACTCACGGACTCCACGGGGTTGTGAGGGTCGGTGCGGTTGCGCGAGGGATTGTTGCCCATCAGCTTGTGCCACTCCGCCTGCGTGACGGGCGTGGCGCCGATGATGTACGCCTCCTGCAGCGTGACCTGGTGTTCGAGCTCGTCCTCGTCGTGGCCGGGTTCGGCGGCAGGCGAGCCCATCGTGAACGTGCCTGGCAGGAGGTAGACAAATCCCTCCGCGACGGCGTCGTCGGAGGTCAGTTCGCCGGGCCGCGGTTGCAGGATGACGGGCTCGAGCCGGAGGTGGGAGAATCCACCTGAGTTCTTGCCCACATTGGCCGCCAGAGTGCTCCTGCTGCGCGTGCGGACGGCCTTCTCAAGGGCGTCCAGGAACTCGCTGGCGTCGCTGTATCTGTCTTTTGGTGCGCGCTCGGTCGCGCCTCGAATCACCAGCCCCAGGGGGCCCTCGTCGATCTCGGGTGGGAACTTCAGCTTGCCTCTGAGGTGCTGCATGACACAGCCGTAGAAATTGCGAGCGCTGATGACGGGTGCCCCGCTCATCATCTCCACAAACACGAGCCCCATGGCGTAGACGTCCATGGCCGGGGAGACGGTCCCCTCCTCAAAATACTCCGGGCAGAGATAGTGCGGCGTGCCAACCTTCTGGCCTGTGGGCGTCAGCCGGGGTCCGCCGGGCGCGGTGTCGTCGTCCCCCGCGACCAGGTCCGCCGTCGTCGTGATCAGCGCGATGCCAAAATCCAGGATGCGCAGTGTCTCCCGACGCGGGGTCGGTTGGCAGATGTAGAGGTTGTCGGGCTTGAGGTCGCGGTGCACCAGGCCCCGACTGTGGGCCTCCGCGAGCGCCTCGAGGCCCTCGAGCATGAGTGGAATCGCCCTCTCTGGCGCGACGGGCCCATTCTGGGCCAGCTCCTCCTGGAGAGTCAGTCCCTCCATCACCTCCATCACAATGAAGGGGCGAAGGTGGTCGATGAGTCCGTAGTCGTAGACCGTGACCACATTGGGGTGCGTCAGCGACGCGACCGCTTGGGCCTCGCGCAGGAACCGCTCGCGTGTGCGTTCGCTGTGGCCGGGGTACATGACCTTGATGGCCACCTCCCGTCCGAGCGGGTGCTGCACGGCGCGGAACACGGCGCCAAACCCGCCCTCGCCGAGCAGACCGGTGACCTCGTACTGTTCTTTGAGCACACCGCTGGTAGGCAGCAGAGCGTCCAGATGTTGAGGCCAGAGGCGGTCGGTCATGGGGTGCCCACAATCGCTTTCCCCGCGCGGACGCGCAAGCCCTGAAGGCGCTGCGGGTGCAAAAGGCGCGGTCGGAGTGCCGGTGACCTGGTGTCCCGGCCCTCCTTGCTCGGCGCTGGGGCGTCCGAGCAGCGCGGGCGGCTTTGTGCTTCGTCGGGCAACTCCAGGACGTCCTGGCCTGGAGCGCTGCACCTGGACTCCAGGTGGCGGTATTGTGACAAACACCAGGAGGATGACGGAGTTGTTGGGCGCTGGCGCAAGCTTTGCGCGTCGCCGCGTCCCCCCGCGAACGCCGTGATGGACGGGCTTTGCTGTGCGTGGGCGTACATTTGCCGCCCGCCTGACCGCGTTGACACCCCCGTGGTCCCGGTCAATGCTGCCACTCTCTATGAAGAGTGTTCTTGTCTTTTCCTGCTGTGAGCGAATCTGTGCGGTTCGCCTCGAGGATGTGGCGCTGGTGCTGCGGCCTCGTGCGCTTGAACCGGCCTCAGACGCGCCGGCGTTTGTGCGCGGTACCACGTTGATTCGTGGCCGGGTCACGCCGGTCCTGGACCTGGCATCCTTGTTGGGAATGGCCCGCAGTCACGACGCTTCAAGGCTGGTGGTTCTGCGCGCGGGGGACCGTGCGGTGGCCATGGAGGTCGACGCGGTGCGCGGTGTAGAAACGCTGTCGTCGGCAGTGGAACATCCCCCCTTGCTCAAGGGCGCGGACGCCGGTCTGCTCGCGGGGCTCGCGGAGCGCGACGGTGATCTGCTCGCCGTGCTCCACGCCGGGCGTGCGCTGGAGTTGGGCGGTGAGTGACCCATTCGAAATCTTCTCAACCGCCGTGGCCAACCTCACGGGTCTCAGGCCGGACCTGGAGCGCAGCGACCAGGTTCGCAGGACGTTTGACGAGCGCGTACTTGCCACGGGCGACCCGCCCCATGTCTACATCGATCGATTCAACACCTCGGCGCAGGAGCAGATGCTGGTTATTCAGCAGATCGTGGTCAACGAGACCTCGTTCTTTCGAAACCGGCCGCAGCTGGACACGCTGACCCATCGGCTGCTCCCCAGGCTCGTCGGGCGCGGCCCGATCCGGATGCTCAGCGCGGCGTGCTCAACGGGGGAGGAGGCCTACACGCTGGCGATCATTGCGCTGGAAGCAGGGCTCGGGCCCGACACAGTCGAGATTCTGGGTGCGGACATCTCGCCGGCAGTCCTCGCGCGCGCCCGCACGGCTGTGTACTCCGCGTGGTCCCTGCGCGAGGTGTCGCCCGCGCGAAGAGACAGGTGGTTTGAACGGCGCGGGCAGAGGTTTGCGCTGCGCGACGAGGTGAAGCGGCTGGTCAGCTTTGAGCAGGCCAACCTCGTGGCGCCCGGCGGCCGGTGGGCCCGCGGGCCCTGGGACCTCGCGCTGTGCCGGAACATGCTGATGTACCTCACGTTGGATGCCGCGCGCGCCGTCGTTGCGAAGCTCCACAGCGCATTGCGGGTGGACGGCTGGCTCTTCCTCGGGCACGCCGACAGCATGCGAGGCCTCAGCGACACCTTCCGCGTTTGTGAGGAGGACGGCACCTTCTTCTACCAGAAGACCGAAGAGGGTTTGGGGGCCGCGGCAATCGCGGCGGGGCCGTGGATCGGCCGCGGCGCCAGCACAGCGCGGACCGCACCGGAGCTGGCACCTGCGCCGGAGCTCGATGGCGAATGGCACAGCGCGATCGCCGACAGTGTAGAGCGGATCGACCGGCTCGGGCGCCGAAAACGCGATCCGGTTCGCCCGCCAACCGAGGCGCCGGTCGCGCTGGACCCGTTGGAAGCCCCCCGCGAGCTCCTGGCTCGGGAGCAGTACGCCAAGGCGTTGGACGCGGTCCTGGAGATCGGCGGCAACAGCCCGGACGCCATTCTTCTCCGGGCGGCGCTGCAGTGCCATGCCGGACGCCTGGAGGAGGCCGAGGCGTCCTGCGCGGCCCCTGCTCCACCGGGACGACACCAACGCGGGCGCACACTTCATTCTCGGTTTGTGCCGATCGGAGCGCGATCCAAAAGGGGCCATGGGCGAGCTGCGCACGGCTGTTTTCCTGGATCCCGAATTCGCGCTGCCTCGGCTGCACCTGGGGCGCCTGGCGCGGCGCGTCGGCGATTTCGCGATGGCGCGCGCCTCGCTGGAGGCAGCGCTGACCTTGCTGGTCCGCGAGGACGCAGCCCGGCTGGCGCTGTTTGGCGGTGGATTTGACCGCGAAGCGTTGATGGATCTGTGTCGTCGTGAGCTCGCGTCCGTCCGGGAGGTCTCATGAGTGATCTGCTGACGACGTTGCGCGCGGAGTTCGACGCGACATTTGCCGCCGAGTACGACCACGAGCACGAACTTCGTGAAGGCCTCCTGGTCCTGACAGTCGGCGAGCGGACAATGTATGCGCCCGCCTCCCGGCTGAGCGCCGTGGTCCGCTGTCCCCCCGTGACCCGTGTCCCAGGCTCGCCCGAGGCGCTGTTGGGTGTCGGGGCCGTTCGGGGCCGACTTCGCGCTGTGTACGGACTGTCCAGCCTGCTGGGTCAGCAACAGCCGCCGCGCCCGCCGTGGTTGCTGTTGTGCGCAGCGCACCCGGCGCTCGCGCTGGCGGTCGGCGTCGTGGCTGGCTACCGCAGCGTGCCCCTTTCGCAATTGCACCCCCTGGACGCGGACGCCGGTCTGACCGGAATCCGCGACATCGCCCACCACGACGGAACCGCGGTTCCCGTGATCGACCTCGAGCGGATCGAGGCCAAAATCGTTGCCTGGAGAGACTGAGATGCTCGACTCGAATCGTGAAGCCTGCGTCTTCGCTGCATTGAGAATCGTTGTTGCAGAAGATTTTTGATCCTTCGCTCAGCCTCGGTCCGAAGGGGATCGAGGCGGAGCAGCGGTCCGTCCGTGTCCCCGCGGACCATACGGTCATCCTGGACGAACTTCACCGTCTTGGTGATGGCCTCCCCGCGTATCTCGCCGAGCTGCACAGGTTGCATCCGGGCCGCTATCGTGCGGCTCTGTTGGCTCTGACGAGCGTTGTAGGCGCCCACGGCGCCATGCAGCTCGCGCGACAGATCGAGGGCATGGCTCAGCCTGGGCCCGGCGTGGAATCGCGGCGCACGAGCGTGCCGACGGGACCGAGTTCGCGCGTCTTGGCGGCGCAGATTGGTGCCGCCCCCGAACCCAGGGTCGAAGTTGCGTTCCTCGCGAGGCTGCGACGCAGCTTGTTGGGGTATGACGCGCTCGCGGCGGAAGGCCAGCGCCGTCGCAGCCTGGTTCCGGATTATGGAAACGGCGCCGCCCTGGACCCGACGCTGCGCCACGCAGCGGAGGCGTCCCTCGGGGTCTCCCTGGCGGAGGTGCGGGTGTTTGAGGGGCCGCGCGCTCAGCAGCACGCGGCTCGGGTGGACGCTGCGGCCTTCGCGGAAGGATCGAACATCGTCCTCGGTTCCAATGTGCGCAACGCGCCGGGCGAGGTGCTGGCGCACGAAGTAGCGCACGTGGTTCAGCAGCGGTATCTCTGGCGCGGAGCACCCGCGACGCGTGTGGGTGCGGCGAACAGCGGCGCGGAGGGCGAAGCCAGCCGCGTAGCGCCCGCCATCGTCGAAGGACGGCGCGCCCGCGTCAGTCCTGCTGCGACTCGGGCCATTCACCGCACTCCAAAGGGGGATCCGTCTGTTCGAAAGGCCGAGGATGAGCGGGCTCAGCTTGGTAGTATGGGCGCACGCTCCGTGGAGGATCTGGAGCGTCTGGTCCGCACCGAGAAGGGCGTGACCCGCTACGCGCTCACCGGTAGCCGCTACGAACCTGCGGATCCGGGTGAGGTGACTCTGGAGCAGTTCCTGGCCGCCAAATCTGAGCTCGCCGAACGCGGCCAGCGGGATTCTGGGGTGGTGAAAGCGGACGGTGGGGCGTACCGCGTACAGGGAGAACTGTACAGGCCGAAGGACGCCGCGCGTGATGGTGCCGAGCCCGATGAGGCACAGGGCGAGCGGGAAGCGGCTCCGGACCTGGGTACGGGCGACGGGGAGATCATTCAGAGGAAGGCCACGGGCGCGGCGGGTGGGACGAACCTACGCGCGAGTGTGCAACGCGGACTTGGGGGCGGGTCCAAGGCGTTGCCGCATTTGTCCCGCATCCAACAATCATTCGGTCGGTACGACGTCAGCGGTGTGCAAGCCCATGTGGGTGGCGCAGCGGCGACAGCTGCCCGGGAGATTGGCGCCTCCGCCTTTGCCACTGGCAACTCGGTGGCGTTTGCGCAGTCGCCGGACCTGCACACTGCCGCCCACGAGGCGGCGCATGTCGTGCAGCAGCGCCTGGGTGTGATCGTGCCTGGCGGAGTTGGCCGCTCGGGAGATGTGTTCGAGAAGCATGCGGACACAGTCGCCGACACGGTGGTTCGCGGGGAGTCCGCGGAGGGGCTGCCGAGATCGAGATCGGGCCGGGCAAACTCACGGCAGTTCTGAAGGTCAAAAGTGGGACGCCGGGGAAGGCTCCCAAAGACGGCTATGATGACGGATTCTTCAAGAGTAAGGCCAAACAGAAGCTGCAGCTCGCGGGGCCCCAGGCGGAGCGCAAACTCTTCAGCGGCGGGTTCAACCACAATGTGATCACGGTCAGCGGTGTGCCCCTGACTTTCAGCATCTCCGCGTCGCTCGGCAAGCTGGCCACGGGGTTGACGCCCGCGAACCTCGACTCGTGGAAGCTCACCCTGGCGCAGCTCGACTTTGCGGTCACCGGCGACGTCACGTCGTGGTTCTCGAGTGACGTGCAAGACGTCAAGGTCGATCTTCAGGGTAAGTACTCGATCGAGATCGGGCCGGTCATCCGGAAGGCATTCGAGAAGTGGGTTGCGAACAAGGTCAAATCGCAGCTGCTGGAGAAGGCCATAGCCGGCGTTGATGGAGCCATTGACCTTGGCCGCAAAGAGCTCGCGGAGATTGACACCAAGCTTTCCGACATCAAGGAGCGTCGCGACGGCCTGAAACGACAGGTCGACCCCAGCAAGGTGCGTGAGCGCGAGATCAAGCGAGGGATGAAGGGCCAGGCCCGCCGGGACGAGCTCAAGCGATTGCGCGAAGCGCGGAGGAATCTCGAAAAGGCCCCGTTGAAGGAGACGCGCGGGAAGATCGCTGACGTCTTCGAGCTCGACGACGAGCTCGAAGCGCTCAACAAGCGCAAGGCCACGGTAAAGGCCAAAATAAATCAGCTGGGCAAGGACAAGCGGGTCTTTCGTCGGCAGTTGCGGGCTGCCCAGACGAAGCTCGGTCAGGCCGCGGCAAGCCTGGCCAAGTCCAAGGTTGGGACCCTGCTGGTCAAGACCGTGGGGTCCAAACTTGTGACCCTGGCCCTGCGCGCGGTTCCGGTCGTGGGCTGGGCCCTGGCCTTCTACGACGGCGTCACGGTGCTCTGGGACATTGGGAGTTTTTTCTGGGACCTCTTGAGCGGGAAGGACAAAGGACCGCCGGGGCTCGGCCCGGGCAGAGGCGGCGACGGGCCGCCAGGACCACCCGGGTCCGGCGAGGACGCGGAGAACGACGACGGAAGCGCGGAGGCGAAGACCGAGGGTGACCCGAGCGGCCAACCCGGAACCGAGGGCGAGACCCAGGGGGAGAAGGAGGGCCAAAAGGAGGGGTCACCGGACACGCCATCCGGCGCAGGCGAGCCGTACAAGGAGCTTGAGGATCCTAAGGGCGAGCTGATGTTCTCCTTCCACGGCAAGCGACTCGCGGTTCGCATCGCGGACACGGTCAAGGGGCCGCGGCGCCAGGAACTGGACACGTGGCTGACGGGCGGCTCCTTCACCAAGAACATCGTCCGCAAGGACGGCAAGACGGACAAGTTCGGTGGCGCGGCCGAGTCCATCGAGATGGCGGGCAAGACATGGCACACCTTCGCGCCCGTGTCTTCCGGACACGACAAGAGCAAGACGCCGCCGGGGACCGAGCCCAAACCCGAACCGACCACCAAGCAGGAACCCAAGGATCCGGCCAATCGTGAGCCAGGCGAAGACAAATCCGAGGGCGACTACCAGAAGACCGACGATCCCACGGGCAGGGAGTTGATCCCCAAGCGCAAGGGCAAGGAGTTGATTCTCAAGCTCGGGCCCAAGGTATCCAAGGAGCGTGCCGCGGCTCTGACTTCACGGCTCGAGAGTGGGCGCTACCGCACCCGGATGAATCGGGCGGACGGCGCCCAGGACGTGTTCGGCGGTGTCGCCAGGACGTTCACCCACAATGGGGCCAAGCATTGGGCGTTCCCGCTGCTGGAGGAGGGCGCCAAGGCGAAGGCCGCCACGAAGGGGGCCGGTGGACCTCCCATCGAGACCGATGAGCTCGCAGAGGCGTCAGCCGAGGAGCAGGATGTAAGCGCCGTGCTGCGCAAGGGGGGCAAAGAGCTTTGGGTATCCGTGTCCCCCGCAGTGGTGGCCGCCGCGGACGGCAGGGCCGAGGCGCTGGCCGCGAAGTTTACCGGGGGCCATTACACCCGCTGGGTTGTACTCAAGGGCGGCGACCGGGTGCTGTTTGGGGGCAAGCCCAAGAGCACCAAGACCGTCAAGAGGACGACCTACTACGTGTTTGGTATCACCAAGGCGCCCGGCACGGAGGGCGGCCAGAAGGCGCAGGGTGACGAGAAGAAGGGGACGGAGCCGGGCGCGACGCAGGAAGAGTTCGAGAAGCGTCTGGCCGAGAAGCGGGCCGAGCGCCACGCCGCGCAGCTCAAGAAGTACCAGGACCTTGCGGAGAACGCGCCCGACGCGCTCAAGACGCTCGAGGAGGCCCATAAGGCAGGCGGGGGCGTGCTGGAGTCCCCGTCGCGCAACATTCGGCTGCGCACCCCGTGGGATCCGGACCCCAATCAGAAACCCGAGGAGAAGGACCAGGAAGATCAGCCGGTCATGGTCAAGCTCGGCGCGACCAAGGCGACGGCCAAGGACGGGTTGGCGCGGGTGGTCGCCAAGCACTTCAAAGTGTCGCTGGCCAAGGCGCGCAAGGCCGTGGAGGAGCGTAAGTTCACCGTTGCCTTCCCGACGGACCTGGAGCCCGATGAGTCTGTGACGATCCAGGTCTCGGCGCAGGACTACCAGACGCTCTCCGACTATTTCAAAGGCAAGAAGTAGGCGGGGGGAGCGGCCAGCTGGTCCAGGCGACACCAGGCCCGGCAGTCCCGCTGCAACTGTTCCATTCCGGTTCTTGGCGGCAGGCGAGTGCGTGGATGCGTGTGACCACGGGGCTGCGCGACTCTGATGGCCAGCGTGCGTCTGGTGCCCGAGCGCTGAGCCGGAGGGGAGACCGTTTGGCGCCGGTCCGGACTGCTACGGTCAGCGCGCAGCGCCTCGTAGGTCACCGCCGCCCATCAGATCAGGGATTGCAGACCTCGAGAAGATCGTTGCACTTGGATTGGCAGCGCCGCGCCGCATCAAGGTATTTCTCGTAGACCGCGTGCTTGCAGGAGACCTTCTCAGTGGTATCGGAGACGTACTCGCACTCGTCGTTCGCCTTCAGGTGCTCGGTCTTCTTCTCGCAGTTCTGGAAGCAGTAAGAGTGCATGTCGGTGTGGTCTTTGAGCCGCGGATACTCGGCGGGTTCCTCGCCAAAGAACTTCGTGGCAGCCTGCCGCAAGCAGGTCTCCTCGCCCGAGGGACCGCAGGCACAGCCCGCGGCCAAGGTCGCCAGCACCACAAACACCGTTCCCATGAGAATCTGTTTCATCCCGTCGTCCTATTGCGCCAGCATGAAGTCCAGGACTTCGGTGTTGAAATCGGCGGTGGGGACGTGCTCCCCGTAGAGCTCCTTGAGTTGGTCGCCGATGTCGTTGGCGTGGGGTTCAGCCATGGGTGGGAGCGCGCGCATCCACCCACTGCTCTGCCATTCCTCCACCAGCATATCGTCTTCATCCAGGACGCCATCGTGCCCCTTGAGAGCGCGGTACACGGCGATGGACTGCGGACAGGTGAAATTGCGCAGGCGTGTGAAGCGGCCGGGGGTCACCGGTGCCGGCTCGTTGTAGCGATGCTCGGCCGTGGCCCCCTGGCGCACCACGCGCTCGTAGACTTCGAACGGCAACGGTGCGTTGGGTGCCTCACGGGGGAGGGTAGAATCGTTGCGCCCCTCCACAAAGAAGGTGGGGGGCACCCGAGTCCCCTCTTCCGTGTAGGCGCGGGCCCGGGAGATGAAGATGTGGACCGAGACGGGGTCCAGGACCTGGGCGATGGCCGCGACCATATTGCCGCCGTTGGAGCCGCCCACCAGGTAGAGTGGGGTGTTCTCGGGGACGCCAAGCTCCTGGACACGCTCGACCGTGGCGACCACGTTGGCCATGTCTGCGCCGTCCAGTTCAAGCTCCCAGGCGGCGCCGCGGCCGCGGGTGATGCTCTCCGGCGCCACGAGCAGCATGCCTCGCTGCAGGGCGGCATGCGCGAACAAGGCGGCTTCGACGCGGTCGTAGTACACGCGCGCATCGCCTCCTGTCCCGTGTATGAGGAGCATCACGCCTTGAATGCGGCCCTCGGGTCGCGCGACGAGTACGCGGCTGCCGTTGACGGACAACTCGGTGAGGTCGAACTCGGCCGGCGATGGTTGCGGCTCGCAGGGCGAGCCGCCGTCAGCGTCGTCGGGCGTGTCCGGTGTGGTGTCCGCCGGCACGTCCATCCCCATGTCGGGCTCGCCGTTGTTGCCGTTGTTGCCGTTGTTGCCGGCGTCGCCGCCGTTGTTGCCGTT
>CALBXO010000537.1 GCA_937890335.1 uncultured Pseudomonadota bacterium
CGCATCGACTTCGCAGACGGCCGCAACTTCTCCAGTTTCCTTCAGACCTCGAGCGACGGTGCTCTTCCCGACTCCGGGCGCGCCTCGCAAGAGCAAGACGGTCGATCCAGCGTGTCGTCCGAGTGAAGGCACAATCCCGACTACCGTCCCGATTCCAACGAGGGACACCAAGCCTGACCGACCGTTCCGGCGATGTCTAGCCAGGAACCATGGGCGGAGTCGTCAAGCGCCGCCGTTGACACGCCGGTCAGGCGAACTGTGTGGTCGTTGAGCCATCTTCGTGAGGGCAGTCACGTCGAGCTGCGCCGTTGTCCGACCTGCGACGGCGTCGATGTGCGGCAGTCAGGCGCAGACCTCGCAGGACCCAATTTGGCGCTTCGATCTCTGTCTTCTCCTCGGGATCAGGCTGCGCGCGAATTGGTCGGACGTGCAAGGGTGCGTTGGCGGCACACATGACGTCGGACAGGCGCAGCAACAGTGCAGACGGCTGCGCACGGACGCCTGGGCTGGTTCCTGCGCGGGAGAGCGATTCGTGAGCATGCCGGCCCAGGCTCACCGCGGAGGACGATGTTCTACTCGGGTGCTCGTCGTCCGCGTGGTCCAGCTGGAGCTTTAGCTGGTCGTCCGACGACTTCGCCCGTCGCCCCAGTACTCGATGATGAGCTCACCTTTGCGTGTCGCCACAACCCCCCGGAGCGGCTCGAAAACTGCCGAACTGCTGCGATCCACGGGCATCCGCCAGTTCGTGCATGTGGGGCGCGCGTCCGCCGCGTCCAGCGCGTCTCGCAGACAAGCCCGTGTTCTCCCTGGTCAACCAGGTGCCGCCGTCCCTGCGAACGCCCGCAGTCGTGCTATCAGCTCCTGAACCTGGCTGTCGTCATCGAGGCCCAAGCGCCCGGTGAGGTGCGACCGCCAGCGGACAGGGAGCGCGTCGCGTCCATGGAGGGCTCCCACGCTGGCGCCCACGATTGCGGCGACCGTGTCGTTGTCTTTGGAATCCGTCGCGGCTCGTACCAGGGCTTCTTCTGGATCGTCGCCATGCCGGGCCAGGATGTAGAGTACCGTGGGAATCGTCTCGAGCAGATAGGCGCTGGAGTACCAAGACTGCTGGGCCTCATAGACGCCCTTACCTTCCTTGAACGCCTTGGGAAGCTCGGCTTCGACCAGCTGCCACGCGGGGCCGTCCCAGCGAAGTGGAGATTCTTTGGACTGAAGCGCGCGTGTACCCTCGAGAGGTTGAGCAAGTTCGACGTACCGCGTCCACCACCATTCGGGAGACGGTGCCTCCTCCATGCGGGTCAGCTCGACCCACATCTGACAAAACGCGACGCACGCCGCTGTCGAGGTCCGGTCGTCGTGCGTGAGCGCGGAGGAGAGAAGTACGTCGGGCAACCAGGACGGCGTGCCTGTCCACAGGTGTGGCGCGAGGACGCCGGCCACCCGCATGAGCGCACCGTTCCCCGCGCTAGGCTGTCGCGCAGACCAGAAATCGTCCTGTGGTTGCCGTTGGGCGTATCGCCGCCGCCACCGCCGGGTTGCCCGGCCCTCGCCGAAGATGCGTCCCGCAATGAGGGCGTCTCCGTACGATGCGGTGTCGAGTCGTCCAAGGTCGAGCAAGCTCCGCAGGCCGCGGAACGCGAGTTGCGTGTCGTCGCTGGGCACTCCCACCTTCTCGCCGTCGGCGTGCTTGTTGGGCAGGTAGTCGCGAATCTCGCCGTACCGCTCTCGCGTCTGTTCAGGAGTGAGTCGCTCCGTGGTGTTGCCCAGGGCATCGCCGATGGCCAGCCCAAGGAGCATACCTTCGACTCGAGAGGCGCGGAGCCTCCCAGGGGGACAGAATAACGGCACTGGCTTCGCGGCAAGGTCGAACTGCCCCGTGTCCCAGCGATCGAGCCATTCAGCATGGTTTACCTTGGCAACGACATCAAAGCTGCCGGGGAAGACCGGCTCCAGCGCGTAGTACCCTCGCCCACCGATCCAGCCCCCTGCTGGCCATGACAGGCCAGTCGTCTCGTACGATTCGTGGGCCGCGGCGATGAGCGGAAGCAGATCGTGTGTGAGCGATGCCTGTATCAGTGCTTCAGCGGTCTCCTGCTGGGTCGTCCGTGAGACAGAGATTGCTGTGGGACCACCGATTTCCACCGACCCATCCGAGAGGCGCATACGGACTGGGACCAGTCGTCCATCGAGCTGTCGAAAGTGAACTGCGTACTCTCCGTTTTCCAAAGCTGCCTCCTCGCTCATCACCAAAGTGCCATCCATCGTCTCTGAAGAGGCCTGATGGTGAATCCTCACAGGTCGTTGTGGCGCCAAGGCGACGATAGCCTACGAGGAACTGTACCAGATCCGCAACCAGCGGGTTGTCACGGCAGCGATGGCCGACGAGACGCGCGGCCCAGGAGTTGGCCTGCCACTCTGAGGACTGGCAGGGGTGCGCCGCGTGGGGGCGAACGGGCCGCGTCTTGTCAGCGGTCGGCGAGGAGAACTCCAGCCACTGATTGAGGAAAGCGGCTACCGCCGGGTGTCGCGCATCGCGGAGCTTTGGGGCGAGACCTTTTCGGACACCGCCATTCCTGGTCGGGCCGACGCGGCTCTGGAGCGCATTCGCAGTTTGCGGCGGCGCGTTCCGGTGCTCGAGGCCACCCTCTTCTGCCGGAGCGCAGGGGCTGCGCAACAGGTCGCTCGCTGCGAAAGACATTCGTCACACCCAGCGCCAACGGTCGCCCAACGGTCGCCCAGGCCAACTCCGGCGCGGCGTCAGTCACCTCGGTAGGTGGACCGGTCGCCCTCGTACTCGATGATGAGCACACCGTTGCGCGTCGCCACAACTTCCCGGAGCGGCTCGAAAATCTGGCGAGCTGCGGCGAGTCCTCGGGCGTCCGCCAGTTCGTGCAGATGGGGGGCATCCGCCGCGTCCAGCGCGCGTGCTCGCAGACCGGCCCTGAGCTCCGTCTCGAGCTTCTCCGGGATCTCGGACGGCGTCCACCATGGGCCCTCGTGCTGCACTTCGATAGCCGCAGGGTCGCTGGGCACATCGACAATGTAGGGGTCGAGTTGCGGGCGCGGTAGCTCGATGCGAACAAGCAACTGCTCACCGGACGGTTCCACCGACCACGCCATCCGAGAGATGTCCATCGTGTACTGTGTCCTGACCCCGCGAGCGCGGACGACGACCTTGCCGTCGGCCTCGACAAGACCGCCGAGCCGGGCGAGATGGAAGTCCCCGGCGTTTTCGACGTTCAACTCCGGCTCCATGACGACCAGGTCGGTTCGATTGCGGACCCTCTCAAGGTAGGATGTGGAGACCCTTGTCACGAAGACCAGGTCTGGCTCGGGCGCCTCCGCTGGCGAGGACACAGGGCCGCTGGGTGCCGGTTCCGCAGTCAGGTGTTCGACCAGCTTCACACGTGCCTGGTCCCACATGTCGTCCGGCGCGCCGCTGCCTGCGGGGCCCAGAATCATCAGAGTCAAAATCCACTTGTCCATCGTCAACCTTGTTGTGTGCCAGTCGCGGCG
This sequence comes from uncultured Pseudomonadota bacterium, assembly GCA_937890335.1. Taxonomy (GTDB): domain Bacteria; phylum Myxococcota_A; class Bradymonadia; order Bradymonadales; genus CALBXO01. Next base: position 3,517 of record CALBXO010000537.1, read on the forward strand.
TTCATGACAAAGAGTCGGATCG
>CALBXO010000538.1 GCA_937890335.1 uncultured Pseudomonadota bacterium
CGTGCACGGTGTCCGTGATGATTCTACGCACGCTCACCGGAAGGACACAGGCCGCTGACGGCTCCCGCGTCCGGCCGAACACACCGACAACTCTCATCTGCAACCGTGCCTTCATGGCACAAGACCAGCCAGGGACAATGCGCCGTCGCGGTCGGGCTGGGCCCATCGCACGCCTCGCCGTCCCGCTGCGCGCGGTCGGACCCTTCGTCGGCGGGGTTGGGAAGCTCTCTGCGCGGGTCGCGGCCAGGAGCGCGCTCGAAGAATGTGTCCCAGAAGTCCCCGCGATGGCCGTTGAGAAGCCCCGTCCGCGCCAGGTCCTGACAGGCGGGGTTCGTCATGTCCACCCCGCCACCAAACTCGGGGTTGAGACCTGCAGACTCCGGACGGACTGGGCCCTCGACTCTGTCGCGTTCGTCGTTCAGCCCGTCGTCATCGTCCCCAGCATTGTCCCGATCGTCGTCGTCGTTCTGGCTCGTCCCCTCCTCCTCCGCGGTGTCCTTGGCGGCCTCCCGCTCCTCTTCAGCGTCGTCGAGCAGGCGGGCGATGAAATCGCGGATGAGGACGCCCAGCATGAACGCGTTGGCTCCCGGTTCGTTGCGGTCGTGGTGGGACACGAAGCGGTTCGTGCGCTCGAGCTCGAGCTGATCCATGGGGTAGTGCTTTGCGCAGTGGCCCAAGCAACCGTCGGTGCCGTTCGCGGCGAGTGGGTTGGCGCCGCCATCGAGGGGGTCGCCAAGACACCCCTGGATCATCTCTGCCAGGTCGCCCGACGCCATCACCTCCGGGTTGGCGTCCGTCTCGCCGCACGCTTGGGCGGAGTGGCTCGACAGTGGGTCCCCGTTGCCGGCCGCCGGCGAGGCGGGCGAGGACAGACAGTAGCGACCAAGGCGCTCGATCTCGTGGGAGCTGAGCTCTCGGACGCCTGCGGTGCCTCCCGACCGGGTGACGGCATCACCGGGATTGCGCGCTGCAGTCGTTGGTCGGAGCTGCGCATCCGTCGTCGCGTTCACAACCTGCGTGCACATCTCGAAGCGCGCCGTCGAGCTTCCCGTCGCGGTGCCGGTTCGGCACTCAGCCATACGAATCAGGTCCTGGAGGACCGGCAAACCCAGGGCATCACTGCGCGGCGGCAGCGCGCAGAGTTCCCGGTTCAGCGTCGGACTCCCGAGCAGATCCCTGAGGTTGGTCCACGGGCGGCGCTGCAGCGGCTGGCGGGCGAGGTGACCGAGCACCCGACGCAGGATGGCTCCCGGCACCGCGCGCCCAGTGCGTGAGTTGTAGCTCGACACCATGCCGGGCATGGTCTCGCGCGCCGATGCGTCGTAGCGAAGGCAGGCGCCCAACATCCAACCGTTCTCGTAGGTCTGCTCGTAGAGCTCACCCGTCTCGATGGGCGTCGCGGCGCAGTCGTGGAGGCTCAGCACTACGGGCTCCAGCCCGTCGAACCCCTCGCGACAGCCGAGCTCGATCGCGGCGCGCTCGGCCTGCGCGCACTGCACGGGTTGCATCCGGCGCACGTTGCGACCCAGGTGGCGCAACTGCTCGTCGTAGAACTCCGCGTCACCGTTTTGGTAGGCCATCTGGATGCGGTCGAACACGTCTCGGTACGGGAGTGGCACGACGTCGACGCGCGCCGAGCCATCCTCGAACGCCCACAGGCGCCGTCCGGTCTCGTCGTCCCGGCTCTGATGGTCCGAGAGCAGGGCGCCCTCGGGGCGGCGCTCCGAGCGGTGGCTCCGGTAGGTTCCCGACGCGTCGAGCAACCAGGTATTCACCGTGCCGTCGACATGGGCCCAGACCAGCTCGCCCTGGCCGTTGCCGCGCTCGGAGTAGGTGACGGGTGTCCAGCCCGGCCATGGGCCATACGAGCGATGGCTGGCGTAGTTGCCCGCCGCGTCGAGGCGCCACAGGCTCGCGGTGCCGTCGGCATTGGCCCAGAGCATGCGCGCGCCGCCGACGGGGACGGTGGTGTAGCTCACCGCACTCCAGCCCGCATAGGGACCGTAGTAGCGATGGTTGCGGTAGCGGTTCACACCGTCCAGGGTCCAGACGCTGGCCGCGCCGTCGCGGTGGGACCACAGGAGGTATCCCGGCCCGGCGTCCTGCGCCGTCCACCCGCCGTACGGACCATACTCGACGTGGGTCGCGTACTCGCCGTTCAGGAGCGTCCAGAGCGATGCGCGACCGTTGTCGTGTTGCCAGAGCACCAGGCCCGCGTCGTGGTAGCCCCGTGCGGTCCAGCCCTCGAAGGGGCCGTAGGACGCGGCCGCGGCGACCTGGCTCAGGAGGGAGAGGAGAAGGACGATGCAGATTGTGTGTGTGGTTCTCATGTCGGGGGAGAACGCACCCGACGTGCCAGCCTTCGACCCCCGCCCCGACGGGCCTGACCTCATCGAAGTGTCGGATCGTCGAACAGCGCCTGTCGACCCTCCGACAGGCGCAGGAGACTCGCCACGGATGGCCGGCGCTGTGGACCTGCCGCTCTTTGCCGCAGTCGTTGCCGCGCTACCGGAGCGTGATGAGGTAGTCGTCGGCGCCGCTGTCGCAGTCGGACCAATTGGAGGCGAAGACGACGTACTTGCCCGTGGGGGAGATGCTCGCCTGGGGCTGGGCGCGGTAGTTGTACTCGTAGTCGTAGTTGAGCTGCTCCGCGAACGGTTTGTTCATGTCGGGCTCGACGCAGAATGTGGAGTTGTGGTGGGCGAGCCTGCCGACCTCAGCGTTGCTGTTGTCGCCCACGACGGCGGTGCCACTGGTCTTGACGTAGTAGATCTCGTTGTCGAAGGGCTCGCTGCCCGGTGCATCGAAGAAGAACTCGTCGTAGTCGGCGGTGATGACACAGAGGCCCTGCGGTCCCTTGCAGGAAAGGTGGGTGACGTGAAAGTCGCCGATGCTGTCCAGGAGGGTCGTCATACCCGCCGCGGTGTTGACCTCCCCCTCCACGACGGGGTTCAGCTCGGGGACCCCGGGCAGGAGGATCGCGGTCAGGACGCCGGAACCGGCCCCCTCATCGCCCACGGCGACGTAGTTCGTGACGTAGATCTCGCGGCCCATATGGTCCAGGCCGAGGTCGCTGTGTGATGGGGTGACCCCCACGTGGCCCATGTACGCGCCCGAGGTCATCTCGTAGGCCTCCACGCCAGAGCACCGGGTCTCGCCCGACAGGTTCCATTGAATGATCATGTACTTGCCGAGCGGGGAGGGCGCCACCCAGTTGATGGCCCCTTCGTAGCTCTCGCAGTCGGCGTTGTTCGGATCCAGGTCGTCCATCTGCATCTGCAGGCCGACAGTGTCGTTCTGGAGGTCGTAGCTTACGAAGTACAGCGGCCCGTCGAGGTCGGCCCCCTTGCGTACAAATGCCGTCAACCATCGGCCGTCCCGGCTGAGCTCCTCGAACGAGCGCGAACGTCCGCCCCCAGCCCAGTAGAAGTCGTAGGGGGCCTGCGACAGATCGACGATCGTATCGACCTCCTTGGTGACGACGTTGGTCCGCTGGATGATCACCGGCTCGACGTCGTAGTCGACCTCCGGTGGTGATGAGATCGCGTTGTTGAAGTGTATCAACCACTCCGGATTGGCGGGGTCCCACCGCGGCGCGTCGATCACGTCGGCGGGGTCGGCGGCGCCGAAGCCCGGGAACTGGTGCACGATCGAGCGGTCGCTGATCTTCCTGACGAGATAGCCGTCTGCGTTCAGCACGATCATGGTCTCGTCGGCGTTGAACGCCTGGTGTTGCGAGTAGGGGTGACGCTCAAAATCGAACACCACGCGCAGCGGGACGCCCTCTCCGAGCTCCGGTTCGGTGAACTGTTCGACGTCGCGCTCGGAGTCCGTGAGGCGGGTGACGCTCGTTCCAAACGTGGGCTCTGTGAACGCCGTGCCCACGGTGGGCAGCTCTCCGCGTGCCGGGGGTGGCAGGATAGCGTCAGGGTCCGTGAGGCCGCCAGTCACAGGGGGAATGGCGCCGTTGTTGGCGCCGTTGTTGGCGCCGTTGTTGGCGCCGTTGTTGGCGCC
>CALBXO010000539.1 GCA_937890335.1 uncultured Pseudomonadota bacterium
GCCACTGCCGCCGTCCATCGCGGGCTCCACGGCAGAAGGCAGCGGGAGATGAACGTCCGGTATGTCGTCCGGTGCCTGGCTGCTGAGCATGTCCTCAGACAGTCCGGGCATTTGCATGGTCGGGTCGTAATCCCGTGCGGTATCGGAAGGCGTCGCGGCGACGAGTGGGCCGATGCCCTCGACACGCTCTGTTCGGGCCGCTTCCTCAACGGGAGGAGTCCGCCGAGCGAGTGACGCGAGCTGGGCGTTGGTGAGCCCCTGGACGGGGATGGTGGCCGCGGTCTCCACGCGGTCCTGGTCCAGCATGTCCTGTGACATCTGCACCGGCACAGTGGGCGACGGCCCCTGCACCTTGGCCGAGGTGCCGAGCACACTGGACAACATCGCGGAGCTGATGCTCGGACGGTCGGTTCGGGGCGCTTCCGCGCTGGGACCTCCCACATCCAACACATCCCCACCTTTGGGGCCGGACGGGGAATAGCGTGCTTCGCTGCCGCACTTGGGGCAGTCGATTCGAAGCTGTCCAAACCCAGGGGCCCCAGGCGCCAGGTGGAGCGTGACGCCGCAGCTGGAGCAGCCGTAGTAAACACCCATCGCGCGGATGGTACGCTGGCAGGTCTCAAAGGGCAATCGCACCCTCCGGTGGAGGGCGAGGGCAAAAACGCAAAAAGCCCCGGTGTGAACCGGGGCTAAGAGCGGGAAACGAGACTCGAACTCGCGACCTTCTGCTTGGCAAGCAGATGCTCTACCAACTGAGCTATTCCCGCACAGTGCCGTGAGGCAGGGCGGTATTTAGCCCCTCACCCCTCGGGTGTCAAGCCATTTTTTTGCGTGGCGGGCGCGGCTTTGTCCTTGGCCGTCGCCTGCATCTCGTGACTCTCGGAGACCCCGGCGAGAGCCGCAGCGATGACGACCGCTTCAGGTTCCGCGCCCTGCAACTGTGGGACCCGGAAATTCGCTTGCAGGACACCCAGCGTTCGCTCGTCGTGGTACGGCGGGCAGATGCCGTACTTGCGGAAAACGGGGCGCACCCGCTCGGTAATGTCCGTGCGCAGGTCTGTCTCGTACCTGACATCGATCACGTAGAGCTTGGCCCGGATCCGCGTGGCAAAGGCGTGCTCGGTGGACACCTCGTGCACGTGGACTTTGACCGGCTTGACCAGGTAGGCATACCGGGAGGTCATCGCCGCCTCGAACACGATGCGCTTGGCCAGGAGATGATCCTCGTCCATCCCGATGAAGAAATCGACGACGATCATCATGTCCAGGGCGCCGGCGTTGCCGGACGACACCACTTCGGACAGGAATTTGTTGTTGGGGATGGAGACGAGGTTGTCGTCCAGTGTGGTGATCCTCACCACGCGCAGCCCGATCTCCGTAACCTCCCCGTACGTCCCTGCAAATTCGACCCTGTCTCCCACCTGAAACGGGGAGTCGATGAGGATGATGACCCCCGCGATGATGGACTCCGCCAGTGGCTTGAGCGCCAGCCCCAACACGAACACCAGCCCCGCGGAGAACGCCAGCAGCGACTCTTTGCGGGGCGCGAGGATTCCGAAGATCACGATGTAGGTGCAGGTCAGGTAGATGCCAAACCGAGACAGGCTGGCCACCTTCTTGAGCAGGAGGCGCCGGGCCGCGAATTGCTCGCCGAGGCGGTCCAGGGTCCCTGACCACAAGCGCGCGCCGATGATCGCCGCGATGATGCTGACGACGCTCCAGAAGACCTTGTCGAAGACAAGGACCTCTCCGAGCATCTGGGCATCGATCGACGGCAGGTCTTGTGCGAGGAAGACAGTCAGTCCCATCTCATGCCCCGTACAGGAAGTGGATCTCGCCCAATTGTCTCCGCAACTGACGCAGCTGATCGGGGACGGCGCGGGCGCGGCCAGTGTTGGGATCGACCCGAATCAGGCCTGTCTCACGCCAGGCGTTCAGGTACAGCGCGCATATCTCCACGTCGGAGCCAAGAACCCGCGAGAGCTCAGCGGCGTCCAGTGTGTCGTGTTGGATGATGGCAGCCAGCGCGAAGCCCTCGTCACTTCGCAGGTCCGAGATGTTCACGCTCGGTTGCGTATCAAACAGCGAGACGTGCACCATCGCGTCCTCACCGATCGACAGCGAACGCAGCCAATAGCGGACGGCGATCCTCGGATTCCCCTTGGAGAACTCGGTGAGCAATCGAAAGTACCCGGCCGCGGACTCCACGACCTGGTAGCCCTTGTCGCGCCCTCCGTGTGAGACCACGAGGTTGTCGAAGCTCAGTCGGAATCCCGTGCCGGCGATGCGGGATTCGATAAGCTGCCGGACCCCGTCGTCACCGAGGCCGGTGAGAGTGAGGACCTTGACGCGCGTGCCCCACGACCGGAAACGGTTCATGTATTTCCAGCCAAGCTCGTCAAAGGCGAGCGCCCAGAACACATGGTGGTTGGTGAGCGAGACGAGCTCGAGCAGCGCGTCCAGAGCAGCAAATCCCTCCACGCCGCGCAGGAACGTGTGGTGACAGTCGTCGATCACCACCGCACGTCGCGGGCCCGCGAGCACGCGCTCGACGAGCGTCATGACGTCGTACCTCACCAAATCGACGCCCAGGGTACCGGCGACAAAGCCGACGAGATCTGCCTCGGTCACCAGCTTGTCGTCGAGATCCGCAGAGTCCACCCTCAGGGAGCCGGCGCGCAGCTGCTCCTCCACGTCGTGCAGGAATGTGGACTTGCCCATCCCATTCTCGCCAACGATGGCCACCGACCCATCGTGCCCGGCGACAAACCGGTCCCAATTCTCGGCGATCTCGGCCATCTGCTCCGCGCGCGGGATAAGGTGCGGGAGACTCTGCGCCGGCGTCTCGCCAAAGGCCTCCAGCAGCTCTGCGGGCAGCGTGTCCGTGAGTGGCTGTCTCTGGACCGCCTTGGCCCCGGCCTCCCGTTCGATGCGTTTGCGTAGAAAGAAGTTCCCGAGTTGTCGCGTGACATCGAGCCCCGTCAGGTACTTCCTGGCCCAGCGCATCACCGCGCGCCCGGCCAACCACGCCAGCGCGCCAAAGATGACGACCACACCCCAGAATTTGTCCTTGTGACGGGTGACAAACCCCTCGGCTTCCGTGCTTTTGCCGTCGTCCAGGCGCGTGAACTGCCGCGCAATGGTCCCCTTCCAGAGGCTGAGCAGCACGTACACCACGATGCCGTAGCCCAGGTAGCCCACGACGTGCACCCAGAACGTGAGGAAGAAGGTGCCCAGCGTTGCGCGGGCCACCCATAAGGTGAGCTGACAGATCACGGTGTAGATGAGCAGAACCCGTGCAGTGCCGGTAGCGAACTGGGCTCGCTCGAGCTCCAGGTCAAACAAGTCGATTCCGTCACCGCCGATATCAACGGGTGTCGTGGCGCCCCACTTTTCCCGGTCTGTGTTCTCCCGGTACCACCGCGGGAGCATCAGCGTCTCTACGGCTGTGGTGCCAATTCGGTAGCCGTAGACCGCGTAGACCAGGGATTGGACCAAGGCGAAGACCGGCAACTCGCCTGGCAGAGCGCGGATGATGACCAGCACACCGACGAGCGCGGTCAGGTCGATGGAGATGGCCTGCAGCACCTCAAAGAACTTCACGACGAATTTGGGCGGCAACCGCAGGATGTTGTGGTCCAGGACGAAGCGGGTCGCCTCGGTAGCAAAGCCCTCGCGCCGGTTGCGGACCAGACGAACCGCGATGACCACAAGCAGGAAGTAGAAGCCAAACTTCCCGAGCCACAGGATGCCTTCTACGCTGAATGCGCGGCCCGGAAGCTCGATCAGCAGCCGCGTCTCGGCGCTCGCCTCGTGTTTGACGACGATCCAGAAGTCCGTGAACTCGCTGGCGACCCCTTGGACATTGGGCGTGTTGAGGGTCCGGATCTGGTTGCGGCGGGTGGCGGGAAGGAACGGCACCAGCTCGGACTGCGATTGGCGCGCAAACCGGAACTCGACGTAGGCGCGGTCCAGCGCGCGCTCGGCGAGGCTCCTGCGGAGCTCCAGGAGTTTGACGTGCTCGCGCTGCCTCTCCCGCAGCGCGGCGACCAGGCTGGCACGCCCTCGCGCTAGCTCCACGTCGTCCTCGTCGGCGTCCTGCTCGGCGCTGGCGCCCGCGTCGCCCTCCGCGGCCCGGCGCAGAGCCGAGGAGGCTGCTGACACCGGCTCCGAGAGGTCCTCAATCCGAGTTCGTGCGTCGGCGCGTCTTCGCCCAAGGTCCTGGTACAGCTTGTCCGCGGCGTCGTGGGGATCTTCCTCTACGGCGGCGTCGCCATCTGCGGACGCCGACATCGTGATGAGCTTGGCCTCCACCTTCTTTTGCCACTCGAGCAGCGCTGCGTTTGCTGCGCCCTCGGCTTCCAGCTCCCTGACCCGCCACTTGCGGCGCTCCACGATGTAGTAGGTCTCCCGGGCAATGGTGGCCCGTTGGGTCGCGAGCTCCACCCGCTTGCGCGAACGCGCGTCCTGGGCTTCCACGACCTCTCGTTCGGCGATGGCGATCTCCTCGAGCTTCTGCTGGCTCGCCTCGCTGGCCTCGGCCTCGGCTTTGCGCGCCTCTTCTCTGAGGCGGGCCGCCTCAGCGGCCTCCTGGTTTCGGCGTCTGGCCTCGTCCTCCTGTCGTGATTTGTGCCCATCGAGCCATGCTGCCGCCATCTCCGCCTGGGAGATCTCGGACCGATGGGTTTCCACCCTTCCGACCAGTTGCCGAACCCGCCCCAGCGCCAGGCGCCGGCGAATGGACTGGACCTTGTTGATCGCAGATTCGCCGTGGACGTCTTCCATCGACTTGAGGACCGCGTTGGCGCGGGACAGCTCCGCCTCCACCGCGTCCAGATTGGCACGGGCCGACGCCGCCGCCGCGCGCTGGTCGGCGCCCAATTGCGCGACCGTCTCGCCGTCCGTGAGCGCGTCGGGTGTGACCCCAAGCCGCTCGGCCCACCCCTCGATTCCTACCGGACCGGGCGCGTCGGGTGTGGCGCCGTCAGGCTCCGCGCCGTCGTTCGTCTGGGATGGAGCAGCACTGTCAGGCGCGGGCTCCGGGAGCCCTACGTCTTGCGCAAAGCTTGGGGTCGCCCAGCCCAGGCCGGCTGCAACCGCGACCAGGAGGATGCGCTGCACGGCGGACATCACAGGCGGTACGTGACGCGTGCAAACACGGTGTGCACGAGGAGATCGCCTGCCGTCTCGTCCTCCTCTTGAAGAACGTTGGTCTCCAGCGCCGCCTCGTAGTCGAGGGTGAGGTAGAAGTCCGGCGTGACGTCAAAGGTACCCGCGAGATTGCCCAGGTAGACGTCCTGAGCCTGCTGGGCCCCAACCGCCCTTCCCGTCTGGAAGATCAGCGCGCCCTCCAGAGAGAAGGAGTCGCCAAAACGGTATCCGGACTCAGCCAAGTACTCGGTGCTGTCCGACTGGAAGTTGTTGCGCAGGGTGACGCGCCCATGCAGCCACAGCTGCGTGCCGAGGAACGCGCTGTCCCGGACGCCGGCGCGGTAATAGATCGCGGAGCGCCGGTCGATGGTGTCGCGCTGCCGAAAGTCGATCTGCTGGTAGAGATTGTAGTGGTTGTAGCGCTGCGTCGCGCTGAGGCGCAGCTGGTCGTAGGACCCGGTGTTGACCGCTTGTCCCAGGACGCCCTGCTGCTGAAGATCCGGGTTGAAACCCTGCTGGCGGAGGTCGCGCAGCTTCACCGTCGCGAAGCGCGCGTAGTGCGTCGAGAAATTCAGGGTCTCGTTGAGCCAATAGCTTGCGTTGAGGAACCCTGCTGTCACGACGGGCGTCTCGCCCTGCAGGTCCGTGGACAGGTAGTAGCTCAAGTGCAGGGACTTGGCCCACTCCCCGGCGGGCACCGCCCAATGCCCGCGGCTGAAGACCCAATGGCGGTCCAGGCGACCGTCGAAGACCGTGAGGGTGTACCCAAACGACGATTGTGCGTTGAGCCCTTCGTAGGCGACGAAGGCCCCGCCAGTCTGGCGGTCCAGGGTCGGCAGGTAGTCAAAGGGGTCCGGTTGGAGTCCGCCGAACACAGAGGTGGACCAGTCGTCGCCAAAGCGGACGCGGACACTGCCCCCGTCCACCCACGCGCCGCCCGCGCTGGCGAACCACTGGCGCCCGAGTCCGACGTCGACGGAGCCGAGCCCCTCAAGATCGACCCGGAGTTCGCGCACATCGGCAAAGGTCTGGGTCTCACCAAACCGGCGCTCGTTTCGCTTGACGACCTGTGACGAGTACTCGGATTGGGACACGACCTCGTCGCCCGTCAGGTCGTAGAGAAAGCGGCCATCGAGCCGGAAGTGGAGCGTACCGCCACCGATGTCGGCGAGGTTGCGCCCACGAATGTCCGTGTCGAGGAAGAGGATGTGGACGTCGTGCTCGGTCTGGTTGTCCGTCGAGTACGCATCCCGCAGGCTCAGCCGCCCGTCCACGCGCGTGGCCGTGGGGCCCGTGACCGGCCCGGAGTCCGCCACGGACTGGGCCGCGGCCTCCGTGCCCACCAGGGCGGCGCACACGAGCGCGATGTGCACGCAGGGCTTCACTGCAGACACTCCTCCAACGCGTTGCGGTAGATGGGGCGCACGCGGTCGAAGGCCAGCGTCGTGTGACACACGCTGCAGTCCGACGCGTTGTAGCAGGTGTGGCCCGGCTTGGCGGTGCTGAACCGCATCGCCGAGTCCTGGTGACAGAAGATGCAGTCCGTCGGGAGGCCGCCGTAGATGCGGTTGATGTGGCACTGCTCGCAGCGGACGAACCTGTGGGTACCGGTCAGCCGGAACCCGGTCTGGAAATGCCTGAACTTGCTCGGGAGCCAGGCGTTCTGCCCGTGACAGTCGATGCAGAACGGCCCGAGTGAGGAGAAGTGCGGGTCCTTGTGGCAGTTGAGGCATTCATGGCCAAGGCCGCCCAGTTCGCGCCCGGCGATGTGGCAGGTGTCACACGGGATTCTGTCGTGCTCGCCGTCCAGCGTGTAGGCGCCAAAGAAGTGAACCTGGGCGGTGTTGGCGTCCCAGCCGTTCTCCGTGTGGCAGTCGCTGCACGCGGTGCCCTTCTCCCCGCGGTGGTAGTCGGTGTGGCAGTCAAAGCACTCCTTCTCCAGCCCGCGGTAGTTGTTGGCTACGTGGCACTTCTTGCAGTCGAGCGTCACGTGCTGTCCGCGCAGCTTGTAGGTCGAGTCGCGGTTGTGGACGAAGCTGGTCTCCTGCCAACCCAATGGACTGTGGCACTCCTCGCAGATGCGATCCTGCATCTGTCCGGCGTGGAAATCGCGATGGCACGTCGCGCAGCTGGCCTGAATGGGCTTGAAGTGGCCGGCGACGTGGCACTCGGAGCACTCGACCTCCATGTGCTTTCCGACGAGCGTAAACCGGCTCTGCTCGTTGTGCTGGAACTGCGGGATGGTCCAGCCGTCAAACGTGTGGCAATTGCCGCAGAGCTTGGGCTGCATCTGGCCGTTGTGGAGATCGATGTGGCAGCCGTCGCAGGACGCGGGGACCTTGGTCTCGAAGTCCGCGCCCGGGTGACACTTCTCGCAGTCGACTTCCTCGTGGGCGCCGCGGAGCTCAAATTTCGTCAGGCTGTTATGGTCAAACTTCACGCGCGGCCAGTCCCGCGGCGTGTGACAGTTCTCGCAGGGCTTGTCGCGAAACTGCGGGTTGGCGCCGTGGGGGCTGTCCTCGGCGTGACAGGCCTTGCACGCCAGGTCCAGCGGCTTGTACTTGCCACCCTGGTGGCATTGGTTGCAGCGAACGCCCTGGTGTTTGCCCACAAGTTTGAACCGGGATTGGGTCTGGTGGTTGAAGCGAATCTTCTTCCAACCCTTGGTCGAGTGGCAGGCGTTGCACTTCTCGTCGCCGAACTGCGTGCCGTGCGAATTGTCGCTCCGGTGGCAGTTGTTGCAACGCGTGCTCGCCGGGTTCCACGGCGGCGTCCAGTTGGTGTTCGTGTGGCAGCGCTGGCACCGGACGCCGTTGTGCTTCCCGGTGAGTTTGAAGCGCGGGACATTATGCCCGAACCGGATGGACGAGAAGCCCTTCTCCGAGTGGCATTGTGAGCACTTGAACTTGTTGAACAGCGTGCGGTGCGTGTCCTTGTGGCAGTCCTTGCAGTCGCTGTGGGCCAACGGCGAGAAGCGGTCTTTGCTCTTGTGGCAGGAGCCGCAGGCGCGCACCTTGGCGTGCTGGCCCTTGAGCTCGTAGCCGGTGGCTGCCTTGGAGTGCCTGAACGTTGAGTTCGCGTTCTGTTTGCGCCAGCCAAAGACGTTGTGACACGTCTCACACTTCTTGAGCTGCGCCCGCCGGAACCCGTGGATGTTCTTGTGGCATTTGATGCAGGCCTGCTCGGCGCTCAGGTAGGTGCGGACACGGCCTCCCTTTCGGGTACCCGTGTGGCATTTGTCACAGCGCACGCCCTTGTGGGCGCCCTGCAGCGGCCAACCCGTCTGTGTGTGGTCAAAGCTGGCCTTGCTGAGCTTGATCAGGTTGCCGCCGCGGCCTTTGTGGTCTTTGTGGCAGCTGGAACACGGCCGGCCACGGAGCTTGCCGTGGTAGCCGCTGCCCTGGCGGACGCGGGACGCGATGCCGAGGTGGCACGCCAGGCACTTGGAGTTCTTGACCTTGTTGTCGCCCGGCTCGTGGCAGCGGGCGCAGCCAGCCTCATTGTCGAACTTGGCGTGGGACTGCGTCAGGGGCGGGGCGGCGGACGCGGTGGCGCACATCGCCAACACGGCCATGGCCGCGAAGACGCAGAAGCAGATCGCGCGCGCTCGTGTGATTCCCCGAGTCAAAGCCCTGTTCCGGTTAGCGACTACAAGACTACCACAAAGAGGATGTGGAGAGTCATCGAGATGAAGAAGATGTAGGAGAACGCGCGGTGGATTCTGTACCACTGGCGCGTGTAGTAGCGGATCTTCGTGTACAGGCGGACGCCGCTCTCGAGTCGAGCGCGTTGTCGGATGAGCTTTTCGAGAGCCCTGGCCCGGTCACCTGAGACGCCGGCGCGACGGGCTGCAGCCCTGTGGACGGAGTCGCGGTCGCGCAGGCTGGCCAGATCCGCCAGCAAGAGCTTGAACACGCCGGTCAGGAATTCGGCCTCGGTACCGTCCCCAAGCTCTTTGAGATCCTGGAGACG
>CALBXO010000540.1 GCA_937890335.1 uncultured Pseudomonadota bacterium
CGCGTCGTGGCGCAGGTCAATGCGTTGGACGCGGACCTCGTCGCTGTGACCGGTGACATCGCCGACGCGTACGTGCCCGACCGTGGGGAGGACCTGGCGGTCCTCGGCGACCTGCGCAGCCGGCACGGCAGCTTCTACGTCACCGGCAACCACGAATATTATTGGGACGCGCCCGGATGGATCGCCCACATGCGGTCCCTTGGCATTCGCCCGTTGCTCAACGAGCACGTCGTGATCGACCACGACGGCGGCGCAATGGTCGTCGGCGGCGTCACGGACCACCGTGCGGGCACGGTTATCCCCGGCCACGCCTCGGACCCGCACAAGGCCGCCGAAGGCGCCCCCGCGGGCCTGTTCAGGCTGTTGCTCGCGCACCAACCACGGTCCATCTTTGAGGCGTCCCGCGCGGGGTTCGACCTCCAGATCAGCGGCCACACCCACGGCGGGCAATTCGTACCCTGGAACTTCATCGTCTGGCTCGCGCAGCCGTTCACGACCGGCCTGCACGCGTACGAAAAGATGAAGATCTACGTCAGCCGCGGGACCGGGTACTGGGGTCCCCCCGTGCGCACCGGGATACCTCCCGAGATCACGCTGCTGACGCTGCGCAAGGCGTAGCGTCGCACCTGCGTGGGTTGACGGCACCAGGGCCTCGGTCCACGCTTGCGTCGATGGGATTCCGCCTCGCCTTCGTTCGATTGTTCAACCGAAAGAACCTCAAGCGGTTTGCGCGGGAGCTCGACCAACCGCGCGCGGCACAGGAGCGCCGGCTGTCTGAGCTGTTGGCCCTGGAGGCAGACGCTGGGTACTTCCGCGAGCGGGGCGGCACGCCCCGAATGAGCGTCGATGCCTTCCGCAAGGCGATCCCGGTGTGCACCTACGACGATCTTTGGCCGTACATCGAGCCGCTGGTGGAGCGCGGCAACGTGGGCGCCCGCGGCACGGTGACCGCACAGAGCGTCTCCATGTTCCTCAAGACCAGCGGGACCACCGGTCGCCCCAAACTCCTGCCCGTGACGCCTGAGTATGAGGCGGAGACGGACCGTGGCCGCCGGGTCTGGATTGAGCGAATGATCGCCGAGGACGAGCGCAATTCACTCGGCGCCCACTTCACCATCGTCAGCCCAGCACAAGAGAGCCGCACCCGCGGCGGGCTGCCCGTCGGGTCCAACACCGGGCGGATCTTCATGCGTCAGCCGGAATGGCTCAGGTTGTTCAGCGCCGCCCCGTATGACGCCTGCGGGCTGACGGATTTTGACCTGCGCTACTACGCGATTCTGCGCCACGCTGTGGCCAAGGGGGACGTAGGGACACTCACGACCGCCAACCCCAGCACTGTGCTGCTGCTGTGCAGGAAAATCATGGAGCTCGGCGACGAGCTGGCTGAAGCCATCGCCACCGGTCACTTTGGCCGGCCCCTCGACGACGCTGGCGTGGTGCCGCTCTGGCACCGCGACTCGGTGGCGGCGTCGCTGCAGAAGGGCCTGGAGGCGAACCCGAAGCGCGCGGCGGAGGTCCGGCGCGTCCTGTCAGACGGCGAGTCGGGGCTCCTGGAGCGGCTCTGGCCGCAGCTGACGACGGTCAATTGCTGGCTCGGCGGCCACGCTCCCATCTACATGGAGCGGCTGCGTCCGTTTCTGGGTGACATCCCCGCGCGCGACCCGGGCTTCAGCGCCAGCGAGGGACTGTTCGCAATTCCTGTCCGCTCCGGAACACCCGAGGGCGTGCTCCACAACTCGGGCCCGTTCATGGAGTTCGTGCCGGAGGGGGAGAGCAACACGCACACCCTGCTGTCCCACGAGCTTGAGGTGGGCTGCAGGTATCGGTTGATTGTCACCACCGGCGGCGGGCTCTGGCGCTACGACATGCAGGACGTGGTCGAGGTCACCGGAAAAATGGGGGCGACCCCCTTGGTTCGTTTCCTCTACAAGTCGGGCGGCACCCTGAGCATCACCGGCGAGAAGGTCACTGAGGGGCACGCCGTGGCTGTCGCCACCCAATTGGCCAGACAGCTCGCGATCGACGAGGCGTGCGCGACGCTGCAACTCGCCGACCCCCCGCATTATCTGGTGGCCGTGGAGGCCGGTGGCGGCAGCGACGCCGAGATTTCCCTCGCATGGGACGACGCGATGAAGGCCGTCAACGTCGAGTACGCCGAGAAACGCGGGAGCGGACGCCTTGGGCCGGCGGTCGCACGCCGGGTACCAGGGGGCTCGTTCGCCGCCTGGCGCCGACGCCGCGTAGAAGCAGGCGCTCCCGATGGGCAGGTGAAA
>CALBXO010000541.1 GCA_937890335.1 uncultured Pseudomonadota bacterium
GCCACCGCCGCCGCGGCGACTGCCGCCGCCGCCGCTTCCGCCGGGGGGAGGAATGCAGGACTCGTCGTGGTACTGGTGGTCGGTGACCACCGGGACCTCGGTTCCGATCAGGCGCTCGATCTGACGCAGGTCGTCGCCCTGGTCACCACCTTCACACAGCGTGATCGCGATACCGGCGCGCCCCGCCCGGCCCGTTCGGCCGATGCGGTGCACGTAGACTTCGGGCTCGTGCGGGATGTCAAAGTTGAAGACGTGGCTCACGTCGTCCACATCGATCCCGCGCGCGGCGATGTCTGTGGCAACCAGCACGTTGATGCTGCCCGCGCGGAACCCGTCCAAAGCGCGCGAGCGCGCGTTCTGTGACTTGTTTCCGTGAATGGCCGCCGCCTCGATGCCGCGCTTGTTGAGCTGCTGCGTCAGGCGGTTGGCGCCGTGTTTGGTGCGCGTGAACACGATGGAGCGCGTGACCGTCGGCCCCTCGAGGATGTCCGCGAGCAGGTGACGCTTGTCCCCACGGCTCACGAACATGACCTGCTGCTCCACGGCTTCCACCGTGGACGACTGCGGTGTCACCTCGACCTTGAGCGGGTTCGTGAGGAACCCGCCGGCCAGGGTGACGATGCTGTCGGGCATCGTGGCCGAGAACAGCAGGTTCTGCCGGTCTTCGGGCAGCAGCTTGAGGACGCGGCGGATGTCGTGGATGAAACCCATGTCGAGCATGCGGTCGGCTTCATCCAGAACGAAGAACTCGACGCCGCTCAGGTCCACGTGGCCCTGGCCTTCCAGGTCGAGAAGGCGCCCTGGCGTCGCCACGAGCACGTCGAAACCCGCGCGCAACGCGGCGACCTGCGGGTTCTGGTTGACCCCGCCGAAGATCACCTTGTGGCGCACGTCGACGTAACGCCCATAGTTGATGAACGCCTCTTCGATCTGTGCCGCAAGCTCCCGCGTCGGCGTCAGCACGAGGCAGCGGATGTACCGCCGCCCTTCCGTTGGGTCCTCGTGGAGGTGTTGGAGAATTGGCAACGCGAACGCTGCCGTTTTGCCGGTCCCGGTCTGCGCACAACCCAGAAGGTCGCGCTCGGCGAGCAGGGGCGGAATCGCCTGCTCCTGGATCGGGGTCGGGTGCGTGTAACCTTGTGCTTTCACGCCGCGCAATAGCGGCGCCACAAGGCCGAGATCATCGAAAGTCTTCACGGATGGAAAGAAGGGGCAGGAGAAGAGACGCTTGGCGTCCGGAAAGAATTGGGCGCGTTGCGCGCCGCCTAGAGGCGTTCCCAATAGCCACTCTCGGCGGGTAAGTCCAGTACGACGCTTTGGAAACCGCGCCCCAGAGCCGATCTTGTAGGCGTGCGGTGGGTGTTGACAGGGCTGTGGCTCGGCGCGGTGTGCGTGGGCGGGGTTGCGTGCGGCGGAACCGCGGCGCCCACCGTGGATGTCGACGCCGGTGTGGACGGCGACGACGCCGCAGCTCCTGACGCGACTCCCGACGCGGACCTCTGCACCACCAACGCCTGCGGAGGTTGCGGCCCTCTGGCCCATGAACCGGGCGCCGCGTGCGGTGGTTGCGACACAGGGGTCTGGGCCTGTACCGCGGACGGCGGCGTGCGGTGTGAGGGCGATCTTGGCCGGCTGGCGCGCAACGCGTGCGGCGGCTGTTCCCGACTGGGCCAGGCACCGGACCAACCCTGCGGCACTTGCAACTCGGGCATAACGGCCTGCGTCGGTCCTGACGACGTCGCCTGCCTCGGGGACACGGGCGACCTCGCCCGCAATGGGTGCCGCGGCTGTGGAGAGCTCGCCGGGGACCCCGGGCAGGCGTGCGGCACCTGCGACACCGGAAACTGGGTCTGCGCTGGCGAAAACACCACGATCTGCCATGACGACGTCGGCCCACGCGCGCGCAACGCGTGCGGAGGATGCACCGCGTTGCAGCAGCCGCGCGGCGAACCCTGTGGCACCTGCGGTCGTTGGGCCTGCGGCGCGGACGCCGACAGCCTCGTATGCGCCGGTGATGTGACCAACGCCTGCGGCGGCTGCGGTGCGCTGGCCGCGGAACCCGGGGGCCCCTGCGGAAGTTGCGGATCCGGGCGGCTCGTCTGCGCTGGGCCGAATGAAGTCGGATGCGACGCAGACCTGGGCCAGGCTGCGCGCAACGACTGCGGGGGGTGCGCGTCTTTGCCGAGGACCGGCGAGCCCTGTGGCCAGTGCTTGTTTGGCGCGTGGTCGTGCACCGACACCGACTCCGTCGAGTGCCTGGGCGACGAGGGGACATGTTTTCCAGGATTTGTGGAGGTCCCGGCCGGCACGTTCACGCGAGGATCGCCCCTGTTCGAGACCTGCCGCTCCGAAGACGAAGTTGCCCACGAGGTCTCCCTGCGCGAGGACTTCTGGCTCGGCGCGTTTGAGGTCACGCGGGCGCAGTGGGCCGAATTGATGGGTGGACCCGTGGGCGACTGTTCGACCTGCCCAGTGGACAAGGTGGGTCTCTACGACGCCGTGGTCTATGCGAATGCGCTGTCGGCGCGCCACGGGTTGCGGGCGTGCTACGAGCTGGACGGATGCGTGGGCGACGCGGGCAGCGGCTGTGATGGGAGCAGCTGCGACGGTCTGCGCTGCGCTTCCCTGGCGCTCATTCCCGGCTGCGATGGCTACCGGCTGCCCACGGAGGCGCAATGGGAGTACGCGGCGCGGGCGGGGTCACAGATGGCGACCTGGGCAGGTGAGCTGGACCAGCGCGGGTGCGACAGCGCAGACCCCGTGCTCGAATCGATCGCCTGGTCCTGCCACGACCCCGTCAGCGAGCCTCAACCCGTGGGCCACAAAGCCGCCAACCCGTGGCGCGTCTTCGATATGCTCGGCAACGTGGCGGAGTGGACCCACGACGGCTACGCCCCCTACCCGGCAGACCCAGTGACGGACCCCACCGTGCCGATCGACGGCTATGCCGTCGTGCGTGGAGGCCACGTGCACCTGGCGGCGTGCGCCCTGCGCGCCGCCCGCCGAACCCCCTCCCGCCCATGGCGGCGCCAGACGGCGGTCGGCTTCCGCCTGGTTCGTTAGGCCGCGCCAGGCCGCCGGGCGCGGATTGTTGCGCGCCGACGTCCGCGGGAGTGTCAGCGGCCGTAGGGCCCGCCGGTGTGGCCCATGTCGTTGCGGCTGGTGTCCGGGTCGCGGTGGGCGTCGGCCGGATCGCCGCGTTCGCGGCAGGGTGAGTTGTCTCCCAGATTGAAGTTGATCTCGTCCACGAACATGGGGTCAGCGCTCTGATTTCCGGTTCCCGCCGGGGTCTCGTTCTGGTGGTCCGAGTAGTTGATGGCCGCGCCCGCGCACCCGTCGATGTGGCGCCCGGACGCGTACCAGAAGATGTTGTTGCGGAAGTCGCTTCCGCCCAGCATTCCGCCGCAGCGCACCGAGGTAGCCTGCACGTTCTCGGTGTTCTCGTTGTAGACAAAGGTGTTGTTCCACAGCCGCACATTGCGCACGCCGGAGGTGGCGTAGAACGCCCCGGCGGCGTCGGCGCCGTGGGCGGCATTGGCAGCGAAGAGGTTGCCGGAGATCAGACCCTCGGACAGGTCACCCTCGACGTACACCGCGCCCGAAACCTCGGCAGGCCCGTCCGCCTCGATGCGGTTGCCGCGGAAGAGGTTGGACAGGAGCCGGAACTCGCGCGCCTCGCTCAAGCTGATGATACCGGTACGGCTCCCGGTGGTGACGACGTTGTCGGTGAAGCGGCTCGCTCGGATGGTCAGGTTGAAGCCCGCCAGGGTGGCCAGGGGCGCGTTGGACTCGACACCCTCGACCGTGATGTCACGGAACTCGATGCTCCCCTGCCTGTCGGAGTTGATCGCGCTGACACCCTCGAGCGCAAACCCCTCGACCCGGATGGAGCGAGGGTTGCCCTCCTCGAGGCGCACCTGGATGAACGCGATGTTCACGTCGTCCACGGCGGGCAGGATCACTACGTCTTCGGGCGGGTTGCGCAGATCCAGGTTCCTCGGCGCGCCCGGTTGGATGTAGATCTCCGTGCAGCGGGCGTCCGCGGCCGCCTGTGCCGTGGGGTACCTCAGCGGGACCAGGCAGGGCGGACAGTCTTCATCGATGTCCCCGTCGCAGTCGTTGTCGACGCCGTCGCAGCTGTGCTCGTCTTCCTCGTACCCGTCCACGCTGAGGTAGTCGGGCTCGACAAACAGAAAGCCGTTGCAGACCTGTTCGAGCGCCATGCAGATGCCGAGGCGCATGGTCGCCGGTGGCGCATCGAGGTCTTCGGGCTCGTCCACCAGGTTGTCGCAGTCGTTGTCGAGGTCGTCGCAGACCTCGCCTGCGCCGGGATGCTCCTCGGGCTCCAGGTCGTTGCAGTCTCCGCCGCGCGCGACGTAGCCCTCGGGGGCCGTGCAGGCGAGCACGGAGCTGTCGTCCCGGCCGTAGGTGTCGTTGTCGCCGTCGCGGAAGAACGGTCGGGGTGTGGCCTCGCAGCCGTTGGCCGGGTCTGCGTCGCAGTCCTCAAATCCATCCGGACACGCGACGACCTGACATGCGCCCTCGACGCACGCGGCCTCGGCGGTGTTGGGCGGCGCGCAGGCCTGGTTGCACGCGCCGCAATGGGCCAGCGAGCTCAGGTCGAAACCCTCGTCCACGACGTCGTTGCAGTCGTCGTCCGCGCCGTTGCACTGCTCCTCCGCACCGGGGTGGATCGCCGGGTTGGCGTCGTCGCAGTCCGGTCCCATGCACCGGTCCCCGGAGCCGTATCCGTCGCGATCCATGTCGATGCATCCGACACATTGGCCGGCGGCGGGCAGACATTGCAGGGCACCGTCGCGGCCTTCCTCGTCGACGGCCTGGCACTCGGTCCCGTCGGGGCAGGGCGTCGGGTCGTCGCGGCAATCCCTGCCGCAGAACATCCCATCGCGCAGCGTCACGCAGAGGTCTTCGGCGCGCCCGCACCCGTCGTCGCCCGTGCACGCGCTGCAGGGGCGGGCGGGGTCCGGTTCCGGCGTCGCGTCGCTGTTGTCGCCGACATCAAAGCCCCCACCGACGCAGTCCCCACCGACGCAACTCTCGCCTCCAGGGCAATCGGAATCGACGGTGCACTCGCTCACGGACGGCGCCCTGGCGTCGTCGCTGCACCCGGCGCCGACCCCGAGAGCCGCGGCCAGGGCAAGCAGCATGGCCAAACGGCCGCGACAAAGGCGATGCCCTTGCCGTAAACGCCGCGCGAGGTGTTGGACCCGGTGCGGTCCCAACTGTGGCGGCCAGTCTGCGCCCTCGCGTGCGCTGTGGTCGCGATGGGTCACGGAGCTGTCAGGTCGTGAGGCGGGCATAGGTCTCCTCGTCCAGGGGCGCGTACGTCCCCACCTCCTCACTGTACCAGAAGAGCGGATCTGCGCCCTCGCCAAAGGTCACACCTTCGCGCTGGAGACCGTGGTTGATGACCTTCATGGAATCTGTGACCGTCAGTTTGCCGACAAGTCGCAGGAACCGTGGCCGCGCCGCCGGGAACAGGTGGTGGGTTACGTGCTGGTACAGCCGGTCCGCGTCCAATGTAGCCCCAGGAGCCAGCTCCACCGCCGCCATGCCAGCGCGGCCTTCCCGACCGGGCAATGCGACGCCGTAGACGGCCGCCAGGGCGATCGCGGGGTCGGCGGTGAGCACCGCCGTGACCTGCGCGCTGCTGACGTTTTCCCCCTTCCACCGGTACGTGTCGCCCAGGCGGTCCACGAACCAGTAATCCCCGTCAGCGTCGCGCGTTAGCAGGTCTCCGGTGACGAACCATTCGTCGCCGGGAGCCATGACGTCCCGTATGAGTTTGAGGCCCGTCGCCGCCTTGTCCACGTACCCATCAAACCGGCTCAGTGGGTTGCGACCGGTGTGGACTTTGGACACCAGGACACCCGGCTCGTCCACGCCGCAGCGGATGTACATCCCGTTGCCATCGCGCAGGAAGGCGTCTTTTTCCACGTCGTAGGCGAGCAGCGCCACGTGATCGGAGCCCGTCAGTGGTCGGCCAACGCAGCCAATCTTCTCGCCTGTGAGGTTCGCGAGCGCGACATTGCCCTCGGTGCTGCCGTAGAACTCGAGGACCTGCACGTCGCCAAAACGGGCCAGCAATCGCTCCCAGACGTCCGCGCGCATGCCGTTTCCGGCAAAGAGCCGCACCGGATGTTTGTCCTCGCCGGGCATCGTCGGCGCGTTGACCAGGTACCGACACAGCTCGCCCACGTAGAAGACGACGGACGCGCCGACGCGCCGGACATCGGTCCAGAACTGGGTTGTGGAGAACCGCGGCGCCAGCGCCAGGCGCGAACCTCCGGCCAGCGCTCCGCCCACGGCGATGAGCATGCCGGTGGCGTGGTACAGCGGCAGCGCGCAATAGACGGTGTCGCGCGGCCCAAGCCGGCAGGCTGCGGCGGCACCAAGTGCGGCGGCAACGAGCCTCCGGTTGGTGATCTTGGCAGCCTTGGGCAGGCCGGTGGTGCCGGAGGTGAACATCAACATCGCGACATCGTCGATGCGCGTGGGATCCAACTCGTCGATGGGCTCGCCCGAGCGCTGGTCAGCGTCGGCGCTCAGATCCACCAAGGACAAGAGGTTGAGCTCCAGCGAGGTGCCGAGCTCCTCGCCGGACAGGTCCGACACGAGCAGACCGACGGAGCCGGCGTGCACCGCCTGCTCCAGAGAAGACCCACGCAGCCCTGAATTGAGCAGCACGGCGACGGCGCCCAGGCGGTTGAGCGCCGTCGTCAGCGTCAGGTAGTCCGGATGGTTGGGCAGAAGGACGCCCACATGGTCGTCCCGTGCGACCCCACGCGTCTGCAGCGCGCGGGCGATCTGGTTCACGCGCGCGTCAGCGTCCGCGTAGCTGTAGGCGCGGCCTTTCCAGAGAAAGAAGGTCTCGTCCCCGATGGCCTCGGCCTGTTCGGCCAATGTGGCGCTGAGGCTGGCGCCAGAGTCCTGCATCAGGTCTTCGAGTTTGGCCAACCGGGGTAGCTGCCAACGCATGGCGTCCACGACGCTGGAGATCTCCACGCCCAGGTCCCCGGCGCGGTGCCACCATCCGTCGAGCACATCGGTCGCCATGTCGTACAGGGCCGAAGTGCGGGACTCCGAGGGGGCGTCGGCGGTGGGCGCGTCCGTAGTTTTCCCGCCGCGCGACAAGGGGCCATCGGCGTGCAGGTCGGCCGGTTCTGGACCGCTGCCGTCATGCCAGGCGATCCAGTCTCCGACCAGCGGCCAGACGCGGGTCAGTGCGGTGCTCCCCACGACCAGGCCAAAGTGCCCGGCAGCGACATCGACCAGGTGCACGTCCGCCGCAGGCGCGGCCTGGATGATGCCGCGGACGGCGGCGGGGCGCGCCATGTCGTCCCGGGTCCCGACCAGCGCCAGCACGGGGCAGCTGATGTCGCCGAGGCTGGTGGATCGGCCCCCCATCACGAGCCCGCCAGACTTCATGCGGTTCTGGACAATCACCTGATCGACAAACTGCCGAAACGCCGGTCCGGGCCAGGAGACAAACCCCTCGCCGCCAAGGAAGCGCCGTGACGGTTCCCGCTTGAGCAGCGCGTCGCGGTCGTGCAGGAGCCCAAAGAAGCTGGCGATCTGTTTGACCTCCTTGTGGGCGTTGAAGACCTTGAAGCCCGTGCTGGTCAGCGCGCCGGGCAGGCCGCTGAGGTGTCGAAGACCCGGCGCGAGCGCCGCGCCCGCCGCCTCCACCATCTTTCCGGTCACCTCCTCATTCACCTTCACGGGCAGGTTGCGCCAGATGTCGACGGGGCTGCCAAACGTGATGAGTGAAGCGATGTGCTCGGAGCGCAGGTACGCTGCCGCCTGGTACGCAAACATCCCTCCCTGGCTGTAGCCGGCCACGTGTACGGCCTGTCCCGTCTGCGCAGCGGCCCGCTCGATGGAGGCAGCCACGGCCAGGATGTGATCTTCCAGGCTGCGGCGCAGCCCATCCTCCTCCTCTTCCGGCGCGCCAAAGTCCACCAGCCACACGTCGATTCCGCGGTCGATGAGCGCGGCGACTGCGCTCAGCTCGGGGGAGATGTCGTAGATCTCGGAGCTGACCATCAGGGGCGGCACAAACAGGAGCGCCGGGCGCCGCGGGCCGTCGGCGTCTTCCGGTCGGTAGTGGCGAAGCCTGTGGATAGGCCCCTCGTCGATCACGTCATAGGCCGCGCGGTACGGTGCTCCGAGGCGCCCCTGCTTGAGGATGATCGCGGCGTTCTCGGCGCCCTTGCGAGCGGCCGCCAGGCGGCGGCGCAGCTTGCGAATCGGGGATCGCTTCCTTTTTTCGGTCATGGGGCATTGTGCCTTTGCAGCGCGCAAATGTGGAGTCTCCGGGCAGGATCGTAGCCAAGGGCCTGCGTCGTTTGTCGACGCAGTGTTGTACTGAACGGTTGACAGGTGGTCAAGTGATCAGTACATTCCGGGTCATGAAGCTTCGAATCTTGATGCTGGGCGACACGCACGTCGGGTTTGACCTCCCGCGTCGCCCGTCTCGCGTTGCGTCGCGGCGCCGCGGAAAGGACTTTCTGCTCAACTTCTGTCTCGCGCTGCAGCCGGCGCTGCGGGGGCAGGTGGACGCGGTGATTCACACAGGTGACGTCTTCAACCGCAGCCGCAATCCGGATTGGCTGGTGGAGATGGGGTTGGCGCCGCTTCGGGAGGTCGCCGCCGCCGGCGTGCCGGTCTTTGTGGTTCCGGGCAACCACGAGCGCGGCCATGTGCCGGTGCCGTTGCTGTGCCAGCACGAAAATCTCCGCGTGTTTTCGCGGCCTTCGTCGTTTGTTGTGGAGGCGCGGGCGGTCCGGGTCGCCATCGGCGGCTTTGCCTTCGTCAGGGACGTGCGGGGGCAGTTTGCGGAGCTCGTCGCGAAGACCGGTGTGCTGGACCTGGCCGCGCACGCGCACGTGGTGGCCATGCACGAGGCCTTTGAGGGGGCCGTGGTGGGTGCGGGCACTGCGCGCCGCACTGAGTTTGTGTTTCGAGATGGGCCGGATGTGGTCGCGGCCGGCGAGATCCCTGCTGGGCTCTGCGCGGTTCTCAGCGGCCACATTCACCGTGCGCAGGTACTGGAGGTCGGCCTCGATGGGCGGCCCCTGACCGCGCCGGTAATCTATGCGGGCAGCGTGGAGCGGACCTCATTCGCGGAGCGGTACGAGACCAAGGGCTACCGCATCTTGTCGTTTGACGAGTCGGGGCTCGTGGACGCGCGTTTTTTCCCGCTTCCGTCGCGCCCGATGGAAGTGATCGACCTGGAGACGGACGGCCTGGACGCCGCCGCGGCGGGCCGGACGCTACGCTTTGCCCTGGCCAGGATGCCGCAGGACGCCGTAGTTCGCGTCCGCGTGGTCGGGCCTCATCTGCTGAGCGCGGCGCAGGTGCGGGAAGCGACACCACCGTCGATGACGGTGGAGATGTCGCGGCCCGCGGGAGGCTGGCGCCGAGACAGCGCGCGGGCCGGGCCGGTCGCCTCGGCGCAGGGACAGGCCTGAGTGTGCGCGTGGCACGTCAGTGGTGGAGTCGCTCCTTGGCGTCTCGCATCTTGCGCTCGTCGTCCACGGCGGCGGCGGTGGCCTCCAGGCTGCCGGTCTCGACGGCGGCGGAGATGGCCGCGGTGGCGGCTTGAACCTCCGGTGGCGCAGGCGGGGTGGACTCGGGCCAAAGGGCGGCGGTCACGACGATGGCCACGACCAGGGCGAGCATGCTTGCAGCTGCGGCGAGGATCGCAGTGTGGGCCATGGTCCGAAACGGAGCGGCGATTCGTACAAGCTGGGAACCGGCGCTGCGCGCCCGTGATCCAAGGCGCTCGGGGTCCCACCAAATGGGGGGCCAGCTCAGCTCGATGACGCGCCGGGTCCTGGGTACCGGCGTCAGGACAAAGTGGATGGTGTCGGTGTTCGGCAGGTCGATGGCGAGGTCGGCGGATTGCGCGAATGCGACGGTGTTGTGGTGCGCGTTGCCGTCGTCCGGGCCTGTGAGGACGAAGACAGGGCCGCTGTTGGGCAAGCCAAGTTCCCGGAAGGCGTCGAGCGCTTCGCGTCCGTTGGCGAACCGCGTCAGCGGGTCCTTCTCCAGGCAACGAAGGACAAACGCTTCCAAGGCCGGGGGAATCTCCATGCCGGCCCGCGGCACCAGGGGCGGGGGCGCGTCGTTGATGTGCTTGAGCATCACCTTCATCGCCGCCGCCCCGGTGAAGGGGGTACGACCAGTGAGGAGCTCATAGAGCATGATGCCAAACGAATAGACGTCGGATTGTGGTCCTACGTCGCCGCTGCCCACGGCTTGTTCAGGGCTCATGAACAGCGGCGTGCCGAACACCTCGGCGGCCTGTGTCAGCTTTTCGGAGGGTGAATCCAGCAATCGTAGCGCGAGGCCAAAATCGATGATCTTCACGAATGTGTCGTCGCCGCCGATGCGACAGAGCATCACGTTGTCCGGCTTCAGGTCGCGGTGGACGATGCCCGCGTCGTGGAAGGCGGCCACTCCGTCGAGGATCTGGTCCGAGATGTGGACGACCGTGGGGAGGTCCAGGCTCAGCTCGTCCGCGGCGTGCTCGAGGCTGATGCCGTGCAAGAGCTCAAGGGCCATATAGGGCTGACGGTCTGCGTGAAGACCGTAGTCAAAACAGGTGATGACGTGGGGGTGCTGGAGGCCGGCGATGGTCTGCGCCTCGCGCAGGAACCGCTCCTGGACGACGGAGCCGGTCAGGTCGCTGCGCAGGACTTTGACGGCGGCCAGCCGGCCAACGGGGTGCTGCACGGCCCAGTAGACGACGCCCATGCCGCCGGCGCCCAGCATGCCGAGGACCGCAAACCGGTCGGCGAGCAGGTGGCCGAGCCAGCTGCGCGGTGGCGCGACTTCAAGGGAGCGGGCGCTGACGTAGTAGAGCTCGCAGCCCGAGCACCGCCCGCCCAGCGGTCCGTCCTGGCCGCAGGACGGGCAGACAAAACACCGGTCGGGACCCTCGGCCGGGAAGGTACCGCCGGGAAGATTGGGAGGGTCCATGTCCAAGGCCAGTAACTCTACGTCACACTGGGGCTTGCTAGCCACATTCGTGAGCGCGAACTGCGGCGTCCTGGACACGGAATCGAGCGTTTCGACAGTGCGCTGCATGCATTCCTTGCGGGTCCGTTCGCGCCGCCGGTCCTGGCTGACGCTGGGTGTTTTCAAAATCAGCGGGCTCCGAGTCCCGTTCTGACGACGTTTACGCTCAGCTCCTGCTGCGCGCTTTCCCGAGGGGAAGCAAGAGCGGCACCCCGGGTTCAGTCGATCCCATCGCAACCTGCATGCCAGAGAGGGGGAAGCGCGGAACATGATGGCCCTCACTCGCCCGGCGGAGGCCATCTGCTGCGCCCTGGTGCTCTGCACAGTGACCTCCCGCACCTGTCGAACTTTGTTCAATAGGTCTTGCAAGCGCGTGAGGACGGCGGCTATCTTGGCCGGGCTTGGCGGCATGGGGGCGGACTCGCCCTACTACAGTGTCCGGTCGTTGCGGGCGATGGCCCCGGCACCGTGGACGTACGTGACCCAAGGACCGATCTCATGGACACACCTGTGCTCCCGAACGCCCGTCTGACCATTGACCAAGGCGTGCTGCGCGACGCCCTCGGCCGCGATGTGCAACTGCGCGGAATCAATTGCGGCGGGCGCGCCAAATGGGCGCCGTATCTCCCTTATCCGGTTGCGCCTGGCGCGTCGCTCGAGGAGGTTCGGCGCGCCGCGGACGTCTTCTTCGCCCGGATGCCTGCCTGGGGCCTCGACACGGTGCGCCTGACCTTCAGTTGGGAGGCGCTGGAGCCCGCGCGCGGCGAGTACGACGACGGCTACCTGGACCGGTACGAGGCGAGCCTCGACGCGGCCTGGCAACACGGCTGCCGCTGCATCGTGGACTTCCACCAGGACATCTACTCACAGGTGTTCTCGGGTGACGGGTTCCCCCGCTGGACGCTCGCGGCGGGCGACTACGGCCCCGACGTGCACGACGACCACGGCTGGTTCTTCAAGTATGTCATGGACGACGGCGTCAAGGGCGCCTACGACCGCTTCTGGGACAATGTGGACGGGCTGCAGGACGCCTTTGAGGCCATGTGGCGCGTGATGGTGGAGCGGTTTCGCGAGCATCCGGCGGTCATGGGGTTTGAGATCATCAACGAGCCGGGCTGGGGAAGTCGGGATGTGGACGCGTTCAAGCAGAACGTCCTGGAGCCGTTTCACACGCGGCTGGCGGCTGTGATCAACGACCTGGCGCCGGAGCACATCGTGCTTCACGGCACCTGCGGGATCGATGCGCTTGGGCCGGTCAGCTACTGGGGCGATCCCAAGGGCAGGAACCTGATGTTTGCGCCGCATCTCTACGATCCAGGGCTGATCGCGGGACACGCCTGGTCGGGGCAGGAGCCCGACGTTGGGTTTGACGGGTTCAAGGCGTTCCACGACCGCACGGGCAGCCCCATTTTGCTCGGCGAGTTTGGCGTGGGTCGCACAGCGACCAACGGCGAGCCGTGGTTCGACCGCACGATGGCGTTGCTCGACGAGCACCGGATGCACGCCACCCTTTGGGAGTACAGCATCAACGAGGAGCTCTGGAATGGGGAGGACCTGTCGGTGGTGTCGCCGGAGGGGGAGGAGAGGCCGATGCTCGACCTCTACGTTCGACCCTTCCTGCGCGCCGTCGCCGGTACCGACATTCGCTTCGCGTGGGACCGGGCCGCCGGGCGCGGCTCCGCAAGCTGGATCGCGACCGAGGGCGTGACCGAGCTGTCCCTTCCTCTTCGGCGGTTCCCAGAAGGGGCGACGGAGCTCGCCGTGACCGGCGCGGATTACACCTACGAATCGCGCGGAGTTCTGCTGCTCACTGCGGCCGCGGGGACCGCCGTGACCGTCGCCTTCTCAGGCTGAGGTCGTCCGACGCCTGTGGCCGGTGCTGGGCGTGGAACTGCTGGGTTCCCGGCGCTGGAAGATCGGCACCGCCGCCCAACACCCGGCCAGGCCGCCGACGTGCGGGACTTGAACGCCCAGTGGGTCGGCCTTGGGCTGGACGGGGATGCCGTGGGTGGCTGTCAGAGGAGGCGCCTGTGCGCGGCGAAGAAGCCGCGTTCTGTCAATGCGTCGGATGCCATCTCGAATGCTTCACGGTGCGCCGCATAGCTGCGGACTGGCGTGCGGCGAGAAGTCTCGTCGATCCCGACAGCATCGGCACAGATGGACTCAATGCCTCCTCCGAGATGGGTCCACGCTGCCTGGAGCGCCGCGCCCAGAGCGGGCCCTTCCTCGGCGGTGGGTCTGACGACGGGAAGTTCGGTGACGTCGGCGACGATCTGCCGCCACGTCTCACTGCCCGCGCCACCGCCAAGCAAGACGATCTGTTCTGGCGCCGCGGGGAGCAGCCGCACCAGCGCGGTCAGAGCGCGATTGAGACCGATGGTCGCGCCCTCCATGGCCGCCCGCGCCATGTGGGCGGGCGAGGCGGTGGCCGGCCGCATGCCCAGGTAGACACCGGTTCCGTCCGGGAGGTTGGGGAGGCGCTCGCCCTCCAGATATGGCAGCAGCATCAGCCCGTCCGACCCCGGTGGGACGGACGCCACGGCCGCTTCGAACGCAGGCAGATCGACCCCGCCCATGGTCACCTGGCGAACCATCTCCGTGGCGACGGTGACGTTCATGGTGCAGCCCAGCGGCAGCCAGTGGCCGGTCGCGTCGCAGAACGCTGAGATCTCGCCGGCCGGGTCAATCACGGGCGTCGGCGCGCAGGCAAAGACGGTGCCGGAGGTGCCGAGGCTCATCACCACCCGCCCCGGTCGCACGCAGCCCGCGCCGAGCGCGGCCATCATATTGTCGCCGCTGCCGCTGGACACGACGACGTCCGGGCGCATGCCCCAGGTGCGGGCCAGAGACGAGCGCAGCATACCCGCAGGCTGTCCGGCAGGAACGACCTCGGGTAGCGCCGGTCGCAGGTCGCGGTCGGGGTCCAGCCAGGCGAGCGCCGCGTCGGACCAGGCGCGGTTGCGCACGTCAAAATAGCCGGTGCCCGAGGCGTCGCCCGCGTCGGTGGTCTTCCTGCCCGTCAGCTCGAAGTTGAGCCAGTCGTGCGGCAGCAGAACGGATGCCACGCGGCGGTAGTGCGCGGGCTCCACGTCGCGCAGCCAGCGGATCTTGCTGGCGGTGAACCCGGTGACCAGGTCGTTGCCGATGGCCGCTCGGTAGGACTCCACGCCCCCAGCCGCCGCGACGATCGCATCGCATTGGGTCTGTGTACTGGTATCGCACCAGAGTTTGGCCGCGCGGATCGGTTCGTCCGCGTCATCGAGCACCACCGCCCCATGCTGCTGGCCGGATACGCCGATGCCTCGGACGGCGCCAAGCTGCGCGCCCGCCGCGACGAGGGCACTCAGGCACCCTTCCAAGGCCTCAATCCAGGTCTGTGGGTGCTGCTCTTTGTGTCCGGCGGGGAGACCCTCGATCAGTCCGTAGCGGACGGAGGCCCGGAAGGTGACACCGCGTTCCGGGCACCAAAGCAGGGCCTTGGTAGACTGTGTGCCGCAATCAATTCCAAGATACATGCCTCACGTGTACTGGCAGTGACCGCCCAGGGCAACGGAGCGCGTGTGCTCCGCCTGCGACATTCGTGTCGGGGTCCTGGACGCGGAAGAAGCATGGGGAGCCGGCTACGACGGGGTTCTCAAGCGTGGCACACGCCGTGTACTACTGGCCGCCCGTGTCCCCCGGTACCCTTGAGCGGAGTGCGAAGATGCGTTGGATAAGACTGGTTTGGTTGATGGTCCCACTGGGACTGCTCGCGTGCGGCGACGCCGGAGATCTTGGAATCGGACCGCCGCCGTCGGGCGGCTCCCTGGGGCGCACGAGCGTGACGCCAGAGTGCGGAGCGCTCAACCAGGCCTGCCTCGTCGGCGGTCTGGACGCCCCCTTGGCGCGGGGCGCGTCCCTCGGGCTGGGCGTGGACTACCGACTTGCCGGGAACTCGGGCCCGCCGACCACGCTCGAGGGCGTGAACCCGGCGGTCATCGATGTCACGGATGCCGTGGTCACCGGGCGCGCCCAGGGGATGAGTGGCATTCTCATCCTCGACCCGAACCGGCAGGTCGTGGACTTCATTCACCTTTGGGTCGCGGACGCCACGGAGCTTCGGGTCATCCGCCACAACGACGATGGGCTGCCCGTGGGTGCGGTCCGGTCCAGCGGCACGGTGCTCGCGGGGGACGAGATCATCTTGTCCCTGGAGGCGTTCAACGGCACGCAGGGGCTGCTCGGCCTGTTTGAGACGGTGTGGCAGATCGAGGTGCTGGAGGGCGAGGAGCCCATCGCCATCGTCGAGGACATCGTCTTCGGTTGGTTCCGGCTCATCGCGCGGGGCCCGGGCAAGGTCCGGCTGACCGCGGACGCTCTCGGCCAGCAGAAGACCATCGAGCTGGAGGTGCTGCCATGAAGACGACGCACGGACTTCTGGCGCTGGCCACCATCCTGCTCTTCCTGACCGGCTGCCCCTCCGAGGGCTACGACCCCCAAATCTCGCTCTACCCACTGACGGGCGCGCCACCGACCAAGGTCGCCCAGCTGGACAACAGCCACGAGACGCTGCGCACCATCAACCTGTCCGCGGGCGTGAGTCTGGGGGTCAGCTGCTACTCGTATTGCGAGGAGGTGACCACCACCGATGCCTGCGAAGGCGTGACCGTCACCGCCGACCACGACGAGGTCCTGCGGGTGGACGAGATCTACTCCGCAGGGGCCAGTTCCCACAGGTTTGTCCTGTCGGGCACCGCCGTGGGCACCACCAACGTGACGGTGACCACCCTATGCGGCAGCCGCAAGTACCTGACGACGGTCTCTGAGTAGCCTGGAAACAGGTGCGCGCGCTGCCTTCTGAACCCGCCTGCACCCTTGTTGCCGGGGTTCTACTCCAAGGTAATGTCGACCGGGTCGGAGCTGACGGTGACGTAATCTGCGGCGACCGGCACCTGCCAATGGCAACGCACTTCGTATGTCCCGGGGTAGGTGCCGTCTACGCGGAAGTCGTAGGCAGTGGGACTGTTGGCCACAAGCTGCGTCTGCACGTCCTCGGACGCGTCGCCGTGAAAGAAGAGGTCGAGCTCGTCAATGGCGGCGCTGCCCGACTCCATGAACTCCTGCTCCCAGAAGAAGTCCACACCGAGGATCGCTTTGGCCGACTCGGGGAGCACCACCCGGTGGTAGGCGGGAACGCGCTGCCCGACGGCCATGTCCCCAGTCCCGGTAAGCCAGGCGATGTCTTGTGCGACGGGCACGCCGGCCAGGCGGCGCCACGGGGTCTGGTCGCTCGAGATACCAAATCCGATGGACGCGGGCCGCTGTGCGCTGACCGGGCCCAGGACGTCCAGGCCGAACTCCGCGATGAACGGCTGGGATCGGTCCAGGGGGGAGGGACCGGCGTCGAATTCAGGTGTTCCAATTGCTCCCCAATCCGCCGCGTCGACGCGCCAACTCAGACCGTGGCTACCGGCCAGGGCTGCAGATCCCGACACGCCTACGCTGTGGTCGGCGGGCGAAGCGCGTATCCACCTGGCTGCGTACTCAGCTGTGCGTCCGTCGAAGGCCTCGCGGGATTCCATGGATTGCCCGCTGGCGGTCCAGCGCGGACGGTGGCGCGCGCCGTCAGCGGGCGCCTTGCGGGCGGTGCTGACGAAGAGCTCGTCGGCCCAGAAGCAGTCGGTGTTTCCGTCGTGGGGGTAGTCCGCCCATGACTCGATTCGCACCCACGCTACGGTCGCCCCTTCTGGAGGACTGATGAGGAAGTC
>CALBXO010000542.1 GCA_937890335.1 uncultured Pseudomonadota bacterium
CAGAGCAACAACAACCAGGCCAATAACGACCGGGACGCCTTGGGCGATGTGTGCGACCCGGACGACGACAACGACGGCGTCAACGACGACCGCGACAACTGCGACTTCAACGCCAACCCCACCCAGCAGGACGTGGACGGCGACGGGCGCGGCGACCACGCGTGCGATCCGGACGGCATCGTCGTCGAGGGACGGGTCTTCCCCGTCACTTGTGACCTGCGCAACAAGAACCTCAACGGCATGCGCGCATTCCGGGCTTCGTTCCTCAACTGCAATATGAACAACTCCACAGCCGTCAACGCCAACTTCAACCAGGCGAACCTGACCGATGTGAACCTGACGAACTTCAACGCGACCGGCGCCGACTTTCGCCACGCGCGCCTCGGTGCCAACGAGGTCAACGGCGCACGTGGGCTGCCCGGCTTTGTCCCATTGGGGACCCGCAGCGGCCGGTTTGAACTGTCCTGGCTAGCCGGCAACCATCCCGGCGCCAACTTCAATTGCGCCAACCTGGACAATGTGAACTTTTCGGACTCGAACCTGCAGGGAGCGACGTTCCGGAACGCGTGGCTGACGAACGCGCGCTTTGACAGGGCGGACCTGCGGGATTCGAATTTCAGCCACGCGAACACCACCAACACCTGCTTCGCCTCCGCTCGCCTTGGAGGAGCGACCTGCCGGAACACCGAGCGCAACAGTGGCAATCGATGTGGGTGTGAAGGCACCGGGGGGCCAGGCTGCCCGGACCTCTGCCCAGCGGCCCCTCCCACGGAGTGCCGCTGACTCCAGCGGGTCGTTACAACAACCCGCATCATGATCTACCGGCGATCTGATCCAGAGTCAGGGGCTGGTGCAGTAGCCCTGGGCGGTGCACATGCCCGCCGCGCAGGGGTTCTGCTCGTCGCACTCGCGGCAGATGGTGCAGCGGCCGGTGCCCATCTGGCCCTGGCCCTCGCACGCGCCGTCGTCGTTCCGGTCCGCCACGGTGCACCCCAGTCCGAAACCGTCGGCGCAGTCTGCGTCGGACGCGCAGGCGCAGTTGTCACCGGGACGGCAATCGAGCTCGCAGGTTCCGTCGGGGCCGCAAGCGGCCAGTGCGCCCAGGCCCACTGCGCGGAACAGCGGCTCGCACTCCTCGTCCTCGCTGCAGCATTGGTCGGTCTGCGTGGGGTCGGCCTCGCCGATGGTTCCCGTCTCCAGACAGAAGTCGGGCGACTCGGTGTCCAGGTCGCGCAGGCCGTTGCAGCCGCAGGCGAGCAGGGTGAGCGCCAGGCATAGAGACCATGCTCTCACCACCTGGCCTCCAGGAACACTGCGGCGCCGCCTGGCGTGGGCGCGAGATCCAGCCGAACGCCGGGCTCGTCCGCGTCGGTGAGCAGGAGGAGCAGGCCGCCGGCGGCGATCAAGCTGGCCGAGACGCCGTAGCCTATATTGACCAGGAGCTGCCGGTCCTCGAGGCCTTTCTTCGCGCTGCGGAACTCTGCCTCGCTGGAGTAGCCAGCGTCGTCATTCTTGCGCAGGAAGTTCTCGATGTCCGCCCCCAGGACCAGGTCATAGACGACGCTCGCCACCACGGCCGCAGACCCTGTGCCGAGCAGACTCCAGCCCAGTACCTGGGACCCCGAGGTCTGGGCGGGCGTGGGGGAGACCGCCGGCGGTTCCTCGGCGGGATCGGTGTCTGCTGGGGTGACGGCGACCGCTGCATCGGGTTCGGAGCAGTCCTGAAGTTCCAGGAGGTACTCGCTGACCTTGCGCAACACCTGCTCCTGGGTGGGGCTCGGCACCGGCGGCGCCGACAGCGCTGACTCAAACGCCTGTCTGGCCTCCTGGCACTGTCCCTGGCGCTGGAGCACCCGGCCCAGGTTGAGCCAGGTGATGTTGAGCGGTCCCAGGTTCAGTGAGGCCCGGAAGAGGGACTCGGCCTTGTCGAGCTCACCGGCCTTGAAAGCCTGGATGCCTTCGGCGTTGAGTTCGTACTGGCCTTCGGTGGGCTCGCCGCTGTCCTGCGCCATGGCGGTAGCGGAAAGCAGGCTCAGAACCATCAGCACAATGAGCGTGGCGCGGTACACGTGCGTAGCCTGCCTGTGGTCGTTGTGCGGCGTCAAGATGAACGCCCACTGTGACGGTGGACCCGGCAGACGCGTGCCGGGCCGAGTGTCAGGGAACGATTTCCAGTGTGCGCACGGGCTTTGTCGTCTGTTTTGCGGGGGTTTTTCGCGGTGTTCCCGCGCGCCGGGGCCTGGTTCGGCGAGGCACTACCTGCGCATCGGGCTCGTCGGTGGCCCCGCCTGGGGACGCGGCGTGCGTGGGCCCAGGATCTTCGTCGCCGGAGTCCTCGGCGCCCGCGTCGGGGTCGTCCGTGGGAGCCGCGCGGGTTTCGCCAGGTTGATCAGAGGGCAGCTGCGGTGGCGGCCCAGTCGCATCGGGCTCGGCGATCACGGCGGTGGGCGCGGCCTCGGGCACGGGCACGGGTTCGCTCCCCCAGAGGGCGGCGATCGCGGCGACCATCGCAACAACGGCGAGCATGCCTGCGACGATGGCAACCAGGGGGAGCCAACGGGAGACGCGGTGCAAACCTCGCGCAGTGGGGCGGGCGGGCTCCACCATGCGCAGCGCCGCTGCCAATGCAGCCGCGTCACCATAGCGCCGGGCGGGACTCTTCTGCACCGCGCGCTCGATCACGCCGCGCAGGGGAGATGCGAGGACTGCGTCGGGCAGCGGCAGTGGATGTGGGCTCGCGTGCTGCGTCAGGCACCCATGGGGTGGCAGGTCGAGCACCGGCGCACCGGCAACGGCCTCGGCGAGGATCAGGCCCATCTGGTACACGTCCGTCGCCGGTGTCGCCTGCCCGTGATGAAGGTACTCAGGCGCGACGTACCTGGGTGTGCCGAACAATTGCTGGCCGACGCTGAGCTTGTTGCCCGCAGTGCGCGCCACGCCAAAGTCGAGCACGACCAGCCGTTCCCGGCCGGCCCTTTCGACCACGAAGAGGTTCGCGGGTTTGAGGTCCTTGTGGGTCACGCCGCGCTTGTGCGCCTCCGCGAGCCCGTCGAGGCAATCGGCGAACAGCGCGCAGACCCGGCCTTGGTCCATGGCGCCGGCGCGGCGGATCTCGTCCCCGAGATTGCGCCCCTGGAGCAGCTCCATGGCGATGTAGTGGCGCTTGGAGGCCGCGTCAAAACCAGTGTCGAACATGGTCACGACGTTTGGGTGGTTGAGCCCGGCGATGATGCGGGCCTCCTGCTTGAAGCGCTGTTCGTCGGACGTGGGTCCGAGGCCGGTGGTCAGCACCTTGAGCGCCTCTGGGCGGTCCAACTCCGTGTGGCGGGCCTCGTACACGGCGCCAAAACCGCCGCGGCCGATCTCCCGGATGATCTCGTGACAGCCGCCCACGATCGTACCAGGTTCGAGTTCAGGAGGCGGGGCCGGGGCTGGGGCGGTCGGCTGGTCGGCGAGGGCGGCGATCTGTACATCGCCGGACTCGAGCAACAGCACCGTCGTGAGGTTCTTGCCGTCGTTGAAGGTGATCGCGTCGTCGGTCACGGGGCGCCCACACAGGGTCGTGCGACGTTCCATCGGGCAGGGGTGGGACGCAGAAAACAGTCGGCGCCGGCACTGAACGCGCCTATTGGCATTCGTCCGGGAGGGGATCGGGGGCGACGCCCGCGTTGCAGCCCTCCGTCGGAGAGCAGACCTCGGTGCCATTGCACGGGTCGTCGTCGTCGCACAGCGGGTGCGCGGGGGCTCCGGCGCACAGCCCTTGCGCGTCGCAGGCGTCGGCGACCGTGCACGACAGCCCATCGTCGCACGCGGTACCGGCGTCCTCGGGGCCGTCGTCCTGGCACGTGAAGTCGGTCGTCGCGTCGCAGGTCCAGGTCCGGCAGTCGCCCGGGGCGCCGCAGTCCGCGGCGCTCTGGCAGGCGCAGCTGTCTGTCGGCACCGCGATCAGCGCCCCGGCGCTCTCGTCACACACGAGCAGCGCGCACTCCGGCACCACCGCGGCGTCGTCCGTGGGCGCGGGTCCGGTTACGCAGCCGCTGACGCCGTCGGCGGCGGGGTTGGCGGGGGCGCAGCGCTCCTCGCCATTGCAATAGGTCTGGTCGTCGCAGACGGTGTGATCCTCGACGCCGACGCATGCGCCAGCGTCGTCGCAGGCGGTGTCGCGGGTGCAAGGGATCGTGTCCTCACACGGCGTTCCAGTGTCGGCGAGGGTCACAGAGCAGACGCCGCCCTGACAGATCGCTCCCAGCACACAGGGGCCCGTGTGGATCGCCTCGCAGGTGCCGTCGTCCTGGCACTCGCAGCCGCTCGCGTCGTGAATCTGAGACGCTGTGGTCTCGTCGCAGAGGTCTGCCGTGCAGTCGATTCCGTCGTCCAGAAACGTCTCCGCCCCCACAGCGACGCAGCCAAGACCATCGGAGGCCGCGTCTTCCGGCGCGCAGGTCTCGGCGCCGTTGCAAAACACCCCGTCGTCGCAGTCTGCGTCAGACCCACATTGAGGCCGTGGAATCTCGTCGGTGTCGGTGAATGCGTTGCACCCGACGGCCAGGACTCCTAGGATCACAATCGCGAAAATCGTCCGCATGACGCCACCGTAATGGGGCTCCCGAATGTCGTCAACGAACCGTATGACCGGCCCGTCTTGTCGGGCTCGATCCAGTCGTCACTCCGAAGTGTCCGCATCGTCGCGGGCACGTCCTGTCGCGCGCGCCCATCTTGTGCGCCGGCGGGTGGCCGGGGTTGCCATCCTGGGGCTGTGCTGCAGCCTCCTGGCGTGCGCCGCAGGCGAGGATCCCGCGGAGCTCACCACCCGCACCCAGGCGGTGCGACCGACGGCCGACTCCCTGGCGTTTGACACTCTGGAGGACACCGCGTTTGAGGCGGCGCTCAGCGGCAACGACGCGGATGGGGACGCCCTGACCTTCCGGATCACCCAGCAGCCCTCGCGCGGCTCCGTGAACCTGGACAACAACACCGGGCTGTTCCAGTACACGCCGACTCCGGATCTGAACGGGTCGGATTCGTTCCGCTTTGTGGTGAACGACGGAATTGAGGACAGCGACGAGGGCCTCGTCGATGTCGATGTGGAAGCCGTCAACGACAGGCCAACCATCAACGGTCTGGCCGACGGGACCGTCGCGGAAGGACAGAACCTCAACTTCGCGCTGACGGTTACGGATGCCGATGGTGACGACCTCGACATCACCTACGCGCTTCCCTCAGGTGCAACGGTGGCCGCCGGCACCTTCAGCTGGACCCCGACGTTTTCGCAGGCCGGCGAGCACGTAGTCGCCGTCTCTGCCGAGGACGACGAAGGGGCCGCGGCGTTTGCGAGCGCCCGCATCACGGTCACCGACACCAACCGCGCCCCGTCGCTGGCCCAGGTCACCATCCCCGGCGGGATCGAAGGGCAGAGCATCACGTACACTGCGACCGCGTCGGATCCGGATGGAGACGGCCTCTTCTACACTTGGACCTTTGGGGACGGCGGCCAGGCGACGGGCAGCACGGTCCAGCATGTCTTCCGCGACGACGGCGATTTCACCGTGACGATTCGAGTGTCGGACGGAGATCTCGAGGTGGCCTCGGCCGCCTCGGTCGAGATCGCAAACGCCTCACCGCAAGTGCAGGCGCCCAATGACCAGACCGCGGACGAAGGGGACGTCGTGACCCTCGTCGGCCAGGCCACAGACCCCGGCGTGGACGATGTGCTGACGTATTCCTGGTCGCTCGGCGACGGCAATACGGCGCTCGGGTCGAGCGTAACCCACACCTACCGCAACGAGGGTGTGTTCACCGCCAGCCTGACGGTGGCGGACGACGATGGAGGCACGGGCATCGATACCACCACCGTAGTGGTCAACAACGTAGCCCCCACGGTGTCCGTCGTGCCTGTCGGGAACCTGGAGGGGGCCCAGAATTCGCCGCGCGCGATTGTCTCGGACCCCGGTGACGACGACCTCACCTACGCGTGGGACTTCAACGGAGACAACCAGCCGGACTCCTCGGAGGTCAACCCGGTGGTCGCCTACCAGACCCCCGGCGTCTACACCATCGGCCTGACCGTCAGTGACGGGACGGACAGCACCACCGCGCAGAACACGGCGACGATCATCAACGTCCCGCCGCAGGTGGGCGCGCTGTCGATCAACCCGTCCACACCGACGGAGGGCGGCACCGCGACTCTCTCGGTGACCTCAGTGTCCGAGCCGGGCTCGACGCCGGAGCAGCTCACCTACGACTGGGACTTTGGCGACGGCGAGCAGGTCGACGGACAGGGGCTTCGCACGGTGTCCCACGCGTGGGACAGCGACGGCAGCTACACCGTCACCCTGGCTGTGGGAGACGGCGAAGGTGACCCGACGACCGTGACGTTGAATGTGACGGTCCAGAACGGCGCGCCGCAAATCACGCCGGGCCCCGATGTCACCGCCAACGAGGGGGACACCGTCAACCTCACCGCCATGGCCGGCGATCCCGGTGGCGATGAGCTCGTCTGGACCTGGCAGTTTGGCGACGGCGAGTCCCAGACCGGCGTGGACCTCACTGCGGTGAGCCACGTCTACGACGATCAGGGCGTCTACCCTGTCCGCA
Organism: uncultured Pseudomonadota bacterium; assembly: GCA_937890335.1. GTDB lineage: Bacteria > Myxococcota_A > Bradymonadia > Bradymonadales > CALBXO01. The sequence goes on from CALBXO010000542.1 coordinate 6,595, forward strand.
TCACGGTGGACGACCAGAACGGAGGCACGGCCACCGCCAGCATGACCGCGACTGTGTCGAACGTGGCGCCGACCGTGACCATGGACGCCGAACGATCTGTGGCCGAGGGAACCCACACCTTTGTCACCAGCGCGATGGACCCCGGATCGCGAGACACGCTCAGCTACGCTTGGGACGTGAGTTGCCAGGGCGAGAACTGCCTCGAGGGCGTTTCCTTCGTCGGGCCGCAGGGCGGGCCGGGGGTCTCCCAGGTCCGCGTTCGGTTTGGTCGGCAGGGCAGCTACACGCTGCGCGCCGTCGTGACCGACAAGGACGGGGATTCGGGCCAGGCCAGCACACAGGTCACGGTGTCCGGCGCGGCCCCACAGCTGCAACTGGCGCTGCTCGAGGACACGGTGGAGGAGGGGAGCCTGGCGACGCTGGTCGCGGTCGCAGAGGACGACCTTCCGCTGACCTGGGCCTGGGACTTTGGCGACGGCGCGGTGGACGCCGTGCAGTCTTCCCAGCGACAGCACCGCTACGTGCAGGACGGCACGTATGTTGTGCGCGTCACCGTGACGGCGCAGGACGGAGACAGCGCGGAGGCGGAGGTTCAGGTTACCGTGACCAACGCGGCGCCGACGGTCAGCCTCGCTGGGACCGCCGGTGCCGAGGGCAGCAGCACCACCCTCGTGGCCACCGCCAGCGATCCGGGCACCCTGGACGCTCTGACCTACACCTGGAACTTTGGAGACGGGCAGGAGGCGACGACCAACGTGCCGACCGTGTCCCATGTCTGGGCGACGGACGGCGCTTTTACGGCGTCGGTGACGGTGTCGGATGGTGAGCTGTCCGCACAGTCCACCGCGACGGCCACCATCGCGAATGTGGCGCCCACGCTCAGCTTGCCGCAGGCGGTCGTGACGCTGGAGGGGCTTGAGACACGGATCGCAGGCGTTGCGTTTGACCCCGGCGCCGACGACCTTGTTTGGACCTGGGACTTCGCCGATGAGCTGCCGACGCTCGGCGGCACCGGCCTGTCTCTGATTCGCCAGGAGTTCCCGGACGACGGTGTCTACCGCGTCACCGTGATCGTGTCTGACGGGCAGGCGACCGCCACAGGCGAGGTGGTGATCGAGGTCCGGAACGTACCTCCCGTCCTCGACGGTCCCCAGAATGTCTCCGGAAACGAGGGCCAGGGTATCGCGTTCTCGGCCGCGGCCACGGACGTAGAGGCCGATCCGCTCACCTACACATGGGACTTTGGTGATGGGCAGCAGGCCACCGGCGCGACGGTCGAGCACACCTACGCCGACAACGGCACTTACTCGGTGTCCGTCACTGTGGACGACGGCGACGGCGGCGTCGCGCAGAACCGTCGCACGGCGACCATCGCCAACCTCGCCCCGACGCTGGCCAATGCACTGGAGGCGGTGACCGCGGACGAGGGTCAGTTGCTGAACCTGGCGATCACGGTCTTTGAGCAGAGCAATGACACGGTGGAGGTCTGCTGGAACTTTGGCGATGGCAACCCCGCGGAGTGCGGTACGGGGCTGGAGGAGGTCGCGCACACCTGGGCCGACGACGGTACGTACACCCTGCAGGTGACGCTCACGGACGATGACGGGGACAGCTCGAGTCACGAGGCGAGCGTCACCGTCGCGAACCTTGACCCCACCGGCACACTCACCGTTCCGCTGGCCCTCGCCGAGGGCGCCCCGGCGTCGTTCCTGGCGACGTACCAGGACCCGGGCGTCCTGGACGTGATTGTGGTGAGCTGGGACTTTGAACCCGGTGGTGACGACGACCGGAGCGCAGACGGGCTCACCGAGATCAGTCACACCTACTCGGCGGACGGGACCTACACGGTGCGGCTGACGCTGAACGATGGGGACGGCGGCAGCTTCACCACGTCGCAGGAGGTCACCGTCGTCAACGTGGCGCCCGCGTTCCAGACGCGCCCGGTTCTCTACGTGCAGCCGGGCGATCCGTACCGCTACGACGCCCTCGCGACCGATCCCGCTGACCCCGTCGCCTACGCGCTGACCACGCGCCCCTTGGGAATGGCGGTCAGCGGCGACGGGCTGGTCACGTGGAGCGCGCAGGATGAGCCGGGCACGGTGGACGTTGAGCTGGACGCCACAGATGGGACCGCGACGACCGCCCAATCGTGGACGATTCAGGTTGGCTTTGAGGACGGCGACGGCGACGGCGCGCCCGACGATTGCGAGCGCGAGTTTGGACTGGATCCGAACGATCCCGAGGACGGCGCCCGCGACGCAGACGGGGACGGAGCCACCAACGCCGAGGAGTGCCTGCGCGGCGACGATCCGCGCGTGCAGGAGGGACCGCAGCCACCGAGCGTTCACGCACCGACACGCGGCGCGATCCTCGACGAGGCGCCCATCGACCTCGTGGTCAACAACTCACCCGGGGTGACCGAGGGGCAGGTGGCCTTCCAGCTCTTTGCCGACGTGCAGCTGCGAGAGCAGCTCGCTGCGGTCGTGCTGGACATCGAGGCGGACCGGACCACGTGGCGTCTGGAGCGCGCCTTTGAGGAGAACGCCATCTACCATTGGCGGGCGCGCACTCTGTCTGCGCGGGGAAACAGCGCCTGGAGCCGCCCGAGCACCTTTCTGTTCTCCGCGGTCAACGACGCCCCTCCCGAACCGACTCTCGTGGCGCCCCGAGGCCCGATCCAGGAGGCGTTCCCCACGTTTGTCGTCCGCGCGCCGTACGACCCGGAGCTGGAGATCATCCATGTGGAGATGGAGGTGAAGAACGCCGGCAACGCGGTCATCGCCTCCAATACCTGGGACGCCAACGGGGGCGAGGAGCTGCGCTTTGCGCTGCCGGGTGACGTGGATCTCGTGGAGGACCACCCCTACACCTGGCGCGCCCGTGCGCTGGATGTGCGCCGCAACGAGGGCCCGTGGTCCGCGCCGGTGGCGTTCCGCCTCAACAACCTGCGCGAGGCCCCGCCGGCGCCCAAGCTCCTGCTTCCCGCGGACGGCGACGTCGTGTCCGACGCGGCGCAGCTGGACTTTGTAGCCGGCACGGTCGTGGACCCGGACGGCGACCGCGTCGTGTACGATTTCCAGCTTCGCTCCGAGGACGAGACGATCCTCTCCGAGGCGTTTGGCCTGCAGGTGGACGTGGGCGACGCCGTGGTGGTCTGGTCCCCGGTGCTCCAGGGCAATCTGGAGGAAGACGCGGTGTATTTCTGGACGGTCCAGGCCCGCGACAACGCTGCGGCGAGCCCGGTATCACGGGGTTCATTCCGATTTAGCGCAGACAACCGGCCGCCGCGGCAGGTGGAGGTTGTCTTCCCGCAGGCGGGGGCACGCCTGGCGTCACTGACCGAGCCGCTCGTCTGGTACAACGTCAACGATCCGGAGGGCCAACCCGTGCATTACACGGTGGAGATCTGGCGCGATGTGGAGCGGACCAAGCTCCAGCAGCGGGTCACGGGACTTGCCTCCACGGGGCCCGAGGGCACGCAATTCACCTGGCGCGGCGCCCTGCTGTCCGACAACCAGGAGTACCATTGGCGCGTAAAGGCGATTGACAGTGACGGGGTCGAAGCGGCGTGGAGCGGGCTGTCGCCGTTCGCGGTGGACGTGCGCGCCCAGGCGCCTGCCGTGCCGCAGCCGTTGCGCCCGTCGCCAGGTGGCGTCGTGCCAGGCCCTGAGGTCGAGCTGACCTGGGGCGCGGTGTCCGACCCGGAGGGAAGCTCTGTCAGCTACGGCGTGGAGGTCTTTGATTCGGCCGGCGTGCGCATCGCCAACGCGGACCTCGAGGGCACGCAGGCGGAGGTCACGTGGACCACGCCCGCGCTGGCTCCCGGCGCGTATACCTGGCGCGTGCTCGCCACCGATGGAAACTTGACCAGCGCCTGGTCCGACTCGGCGCGGTTCTCGATCGCGCGGACGGGAGCCGCCGCAGATTCGATCCCCGATGCGCCGCGCGCGGGGGACGCCCCACCGGCGACCTCCTGCTCCGCGGTGACCGGGACCGTGCGGCCCTGGTTCTGGCAGATTGTCCTCCGTCGCTGAGGTGGCCCGTGGGCGCTGCGCGTTTTGAATTGACTGATCGGCACTGCAAACCGATACAAGAAGTGCGGTTATGTCATCGGGTCACCCAACCAGAGTCCGTTCTGAGCGCCTGCCGCCAGGTTATGTGCTCGACGGAAAGTACGAGATCGTCCGCGCCATCGGCGCCGGCGGCTTTGCGTACGTCTACGAAGCGAACCAGCTGAACATTGAGCGACCGGTGGCGGTCAAGGTGCTCAGCCCGCCGAGGACCCTTGAGGACCGCGACCAGTATTTTCGCAGGTTCGTGCGGGAGGCGAAGCTGGCGGCCCAGATCCGGCACCCGAATGTGGTGACGATTCACGATTATGGCGTCGCGGACGAGCAGCCTTTCATCGTGATGGAGCTGTTGGAAGGCCGAGAGCTCAAGCATGAGATTCGGGACCATGGCCCCATGGATCCAGTGCGCGCCCTCCCGCTGTTCATCGAGTGTCTGGATGCCCTTGGTGAAGCGCACGATCGCAAGATCGTCCACAAGGATCTGAAGCCCTCCAACTTGTTCCTCGGCGATCCTGGCGGTCGGCGCGAGATGCTGCGCATCCTCGACTTTGGCGTCGCGCGGCTGCAGGAGGGCGAGTCCCTGACCCAGTCCGGGCGGGTCTATGGGACCATGCGCTACATGGCCCCCGAATACCTGCGAAAACAGACGGTCACACCGGCCCTGGACGTGTACCAGATGGGCCTGATTCTGGTGGAGACATTGGCCGGCCGTCCCGCCATCCAGGCGGACGATCACCTGGTCTGCATCACGGCGCACTTTCTTGGCGAACTGGAGATCCCCGAGTCCCTGCTGGAGGGGCCGCTGGGGCCCGTGTTGCAGAAGGCGCTGGCTGTGGGCTACGAGGACCGCTACGACGACGCCCACGCGTTCCGGGACGCGCTGGAAGCCATCGACGCGTCCTCGATCACCAGGGTGGACATGACGGCGGCGTCGCGCTTGCTCAACGATTACTCCGGCAGCATGGACGGTGTGGTGATGCCTCCCCCGTCCCTGGCGGAGGTGCGGCCTGGCGACACCGGTGGTCACGACGCGCCCGACGGCGTCATCTCGCGGCCCGCGACGCAGGCCCAGGGCGTGCTGCGGACCTCCAATCCAGCGATGGCAGTGCCCGTCGCCATGGCTGCGGCAGCCGCGCCGGTCGCGGTGGACTCGGGCGATTCCATGTCGTTCCCGACGGGCATGCCCTCCGACGGGTACGAGATAGCCCAGCAGCCGCGCCGCATGACGACACTGCTGATCGGGCTGGCGGGAGGGCTCCTCATCGCCGCGCTGGTGGCCGGCGGTCTGGTCCTCTACGAACAGCCGGACGCGGAGGTGACAGACGTCAGCGAGGCGACGGTGTCACCGGTGGTGCCGGCCAGGACAGAGGAAGCAGCGGACTCCGCGCAGCCCGGCGAGAACGTGCCGGCCGCTGGTGGACCGGGCGCAGCTGCGGAGGCGGCTGAAGCCACACCCGAACCAGCGGCTGCAGCGCAGGCGGGGCCCGAGGCGGGCGCGACTGCGGATGTGGTAGATGAGGACAGCGAGCCTGCGGCGAAGGACGTCGAGGCCGCCGCAGAGGACGCTGCGCTGGCTCCTGACGCCTCTCCGAAGCCGGCGCGCGCTCGGCCCAGACCACGCCCGCGTCCCAACAAGCCGTCCAACCTGCCCGCCGCCCTCCCCGCCAAGAAGAAGGCCGGCGCCAAGAAGTTCCTCGAGTGAAGACCCAACTCGCCATCGCCGCGCTCGTCGCCTGCCTGTTGCTCGCCGCGACCGCGAGTGCCCAGGACCACGAGATCATCGCGCCCACGCCCGAGCAGGCGTCGCTGCGCGACCTGGCCTTCAAGGCCTTTGGCGACGGCGACATGGAGACCGCCATCGTGATGTTCGAGCGCTCGCTGAGCATCCGGGAGCTCAACACGACCTGGGCAAACCTCGGGCGGGCGCGCTGGAAGATGGGCGACTGCGCCGGCGCGGTGGAAGCCTACGACAAGGCGCAGGTGGGGCCCGGCGACGCGACCCAGGCGGAGATCGGCGAGACATTGCGCCGCTACCGCTCGCAGCTGCCGGAGACCTGCGGCCAGTTGCTGCTCGAGTGCAAGGGCGAGGTGGAGGTGCAGGTGGACGGCGGGGAGCGCATGGCGTGTCCCTCGGAGCCTGTCTGGGTGAAGGTGGGCGTCCACGAGGTGACCGCCCACTTCGCGCCCACACCCGTCACGCGGGAGGTCCAGGTAGAGGGCGGCTTTGTGCGGGAGGTGATCCTGGCCCCGGCGGCGCCCGCGCCCAAAGTGGAACCGAAGATCGTCGAGCCCGAGCAGCCGCTCGTCGTGGCGCCCGCAGTGGAGCCACCGGCGGACGAAGGTTCGGCGCTGGCGACTTTTGGCTGGAGTACAGGTGGGGTCGGTGTCGTGCTTCTGGGCACCGTCGTTCTGCTCGACGCCGTGCGCGCCACACCGGCCTACGATCTGCTGCGCGACAACCAGGACCCGGCACAGCACGACAGCCTCAAGGCCGATTTTGAGGACGCACAGGCCGTGAACCAGGTCCTCTTCTTCTCAGGTGCGGGCTTTGTTGCGCTGGGCGTGACCCTGCTGCTGGCCGATTGGCTCTCGGCCGACGAGTCTGATGCGCTGAGTATCCTGCCGTGGATCTCGGGCGACCAGGCCGGAGTCCGCGTCCGGTTCTGACGTGGGTCCGATCAGTTTTGTGGCCGCCCGCAGAGGCGGTCCAGCTCGGGTCCGAGGAAGGTGAAGTAGACCTCCTCACCGTTTTGACCCGGTGCCGACAGCGCCACGACGTAGCCCACACCTGGCGCCGTCGCGATGTCCACGGGGCGGTAGTCGAACTCATTGTGCCGCGGCATGTGCAGATGTGTGCGGACTGCCATGTCGAACCCCGAGTTCCAGAGTTTGAACATGACGCCGCCGTCGGTCGGCCACGCCGTGACCACGCTCTGCTGTGGATCTTTGACGGTCGCGAGGCTCACGTCGCGCAGCCCGCCGGTGTCGCGATCAAGTTCGATCGTGTCCAGGAATTGACCGTTGGGGCTGATGACGTGGGAGAGCACGCGGGAGGGACGTCCGGTGGTGCGCACGCCTGCGAAGTTGCCGTTGGCCAGCGTCGCGACGCGCAGCCCTGGATCCACAGCGGTGTCGTTGAGCTCTGCGGCACCATTGATGTTGACGGTGCCGCGGTTCCCGTCGATGTTGAAGTTGGCTGTGACGGTCTTCCAGACGACCTTGGATGGCTCAGGGTCTTGCGCCTGAACCACCGCCATGATGATGCCCCCACTCGGTCCCATTGCGAGGTCGACGCCGTAGTATTTCCCGAGAGTGATGTCGGCCTGCACCGCGTCTTCGACTCTCAGCGAGCTCTCCAAGACCATCGTAAGAATGCAGGACGCCCTGGTTTGGCTACAGCCGCTTCCGGAACCCGTGTCCTCCTCAGTCCACAGCGCCATGAACTCGCGGCTGTCGGACTGCGAAGCCCCTACATATTCCACCGTGCCGTCGGTGTTGGTCACTTGCGTGCGCTGGTTGGGGATGGCGTCCTCGGCGTCGATTTTGGCGACGCTCACCAGGTTTGCCGTGGAGCCTTGTGTGTTGGCGTGCGCGTAGATCACGAAGAACTCACCGTCGATCTCGGTGACATCGAACTGCGTCACGTTCATGTCGAGGAACGACGCGGGGATGCCCGTGGGACGGTACTCGAAGTCAAAAATGGCGAACCGCAGCTCGCCCACGGGGGCCGTCGCCAGGTTGGCGGCGTCGCGTTCGCGGGTGGTCACGATCCACGCGAGGAGGAACTTGTTTGCGTGTGCGGACCAGGTCACGCGCGGGGACAGTGGTCGCAGCTCGCCGCCGCCGGGTCCCGTGTTGAACCAATCGCCACCCGCGGGGCAACACAGCTCATCGATCTCGCCGTCGCAATTGTCGTCCAGCCGGTTGCAGCGGTTGTCGACGAGCGCGCAACCCCCTCCAGCGTCACCGCGTGGCGTGTCGCGGTTGGACGCATCCACATTGTTGTTGTCGGTGTTGTTGCCGTCCGCGCCCACATCGCCTCCGACGTCCCCCATTGGGGCATCGATCGCGTCGGCGTCGGCGAACAGGGTGCAGCCGGCGAGCGCCAGCGGCAGGAGCAGGACCAGAAGGGTTCTCAGAACTCCTCGGTCTCCTCGGGGCCAATGCCCTCGGCGATCACATCGGCGACTTCGCGCTCGAAGTAGACGAACCCAGCGGCGACCTCGCGCAGCGCTGAGACGCAGGACTTGTTGGTGGAGTGAACCAGGGGATCGACTCCCTCGTGGCGCAGCTCCCGAGCCCGCTCGCTGGCCAGGTGCACCAACGCGAAGCGGTTCTCGACTTTCTCCAGGCAATCCTCGACGGTCACGCGTGCCATGGGAACTCCTTTGGCTCTCTGGGGGCGCCTGAAACGGGCGCTCGTCCAAGCTGCGGAACCTAGGCCGGTTTGTCGGGCAGGTCAAGTCAACACGAGGCCCGAGGGCATGACGCCCCGGCGCAGCAGCTCGTCGCTCAACTGCTCCGCGCGTCGCTCCGGCGCCAGCTGCCAGCGCTCGTACACCCCAGCGGTGTCCAGCTCGCCGGCTGGGGTGGCCAGTCCGAACTGCTCACCCAATTGCCGAAGCACCTCAACCCATCCCGGAAACGTCTGGGACAGTTCGCTGAAGATCTCGCGCAGGGCGGCGTTGGTGTTGCTCCCGTGGCTGGCGAGGGTCGCGTAGGCGCTCTGGCCCATGCGTACGTAGTATGATAGACCCACGGTCGTCCGCCGGAGGCTGTCGGCAAAGATGCCGGCCAGGTAGAGGGCCGAATCCCCGAGACGACGGTAATGGTCGAGTTGTTTACCCGGCGCAGGCTCGAAGACGGCGCGGTGCAGAACCTGGGCGAGGGCCTCGTGGTCCCGCTTGCCGTCCGCGTTCACACGGAAGAGCATGTCCGCGTTGGTGAACGACTCAAGCATCGTGACAACGTAGTACTCCGCGGGCTCAGTCGCCTCCAGACCCTGCTCATTGCAGGCGGTAACGACTTGCTCGTGGAAATACCCAGCCACGGATGTGTACTGTACGACGGGCGCCTCTTGGGAGGGCCGTCCGGGCGACAGGGGTTCTTTCATCTTGGGATCCGACACGGTTCACACCTCGTCTGCAATCTCCTCGGGGGAAACATCGACATCCCCGCCCCCGTAGCTTGAACCGGGAAGCCGTATTCATGATGGTACAACCACGCGACCCCTCCAACAAATTGCACCGCGCGCGATGGCTGGCGATTGCCGTCGTCACGATGTGCGCGGTACCCGCCTGGGCCCAGGGTCCACCGAAAAGCCTGGACGCGCCCGCCGCCGAAGCCGAGGCCGAGGCCGCGCCAGAGGACGGGGAGGAAGTCCCGGACAAGTCCGATGGTGACGTGGTGCAGGCCGAGTCGGACGCGGCGCCGCGCAGCATCGTCTGGCTGCTGACCTTGCCCTCCGGGGACGAGGTCGCGGTCACCGCACCGGCGGTCCTCGCGCGGATTCTCGAGGGCTCGACCGATCGCCACACCGTCGCCGCGAGCGCCGATCAATTGGCCGGCTGGATCGAGAAGAACAGCGTACCGCTGCCGGACTGCCTGGGGGGCGTTGCGCCGTGCGCCAACCCCCGCGCCGTGCTCCTGGAGGCGCTGGCGGCGGATCTGATGGTGAAGGGCACGCTCAAGCGCAGCGGGCCACGGTGGACGCTGGAGGTCGTGCTGTACGGGCACGACGGCCGCGAGGCCCACAACCAGGTCTTCCAGGCCGGCGGCGTGCCGATCGACGGCAAGGCTGTGACCCCGGAGAAGAGCCTGGAGAACCTGTGCGCCGAGGTGGTCCGGGTACTGTTCAAGGCCACGGGGACGGTCAAGGTGGCCACCACGCCCGAGGGCGCATCGATCACGATCGATGGCAAGCCCGTGGGGATCAGTCCGGTGATCACCGAGCTGCCGGTGGGTGATCACAAGATCGAGGCGACCCTGGAAAACCACGCCGCCGGACAGGCGACCGCCAATGTAGTCGCGGGGCGGCGCACGCCGGTGGAGATCACTCTGGCGCCGCGTCTTGCGACCCTGACCGTGGACTCCACGCCGGTGCTCGCCGACATCTACATCGACAACATCAAGAAGGGCACCGCCGGCTCTCCGCTGCAATTGCCGCCCGGAGAGTACGAGCTGGAGCTGCGCGCGGAGGGCTACCGGAACCGCACAGTGCATCTGGTGGTGTCGCCGGAGGAGATGAAGGTGATGAGCCTTCAGCTCGAGGCCACGCGGCCCAAGCTGCCCATCGCGGGGCTGGGCGAGGTGTCCACCGAGGCCATCATCTCGCGCCGGTACTACGTGCGTGCAGCCTACCGTTACGCGTCGTTGACGACCGGTCTGGACAAGTCCACGGGCGCCTTCAACGGCATGGACTTCAAGCTCGGCGATCTGCTCCTGGACGGCGCTGCGGCGCCCGAAGCGCAGGCGGACTTTGGGTACCACGGCATCCATGTGGAGGCCGGCTACAACTGGGAGCATTGGGGGATCGTCGCCGCAGGGCTGACGATCCTGGGAAGCGGCGACAACACCCGAGGCCAGCTCATCGTCGACGGAGCTCCGCAGGCCGTGAAGCTCAATGGTTTTGAGCGAGTGGAGTTCAAACCAGCGCAACTCAGCTTCCGCTACCCGTACAAGAACCTCTTCCCGCAGGTGCAGACGGGTTTCGGCTATTTCAGCGATTCCTTCGACGCAGAGTTCGTGGCGGAGGCGCCAAGGGGGCTACCGAGCACTGTCGCGCTCGAGCGCTCGGGGCTCTTCTGGCATTTCTCCATCGAGGCCAGCTACTTCTTTGATACCTGGTGGTTTGGCTACGCGACGCTCGGTGTGGAGCGCGACCTGAGCCACGACGACACGGAGACGGAGACGATCCTCGGATTTGGCGTCGGCCTGACCCTGGAGAACCCGCTGCAGGACACCGGCTTTGCCGAGCCGCCCAGGGAGGTGAACGAATGAGGTACGCAATGCACCTGGCCGCCGCAGTCTGCGCGGTCGCCCTCGTCGCCACGCTGGCACCGGCCGCCGCCCACGCACAGGC
>CALBXO010000543.1 GCA_937890335.1 uncultured Pseudomonadota bacterium
GTCAACAACGGCAACAACGGCGTCGATCCTGGCGAGCGCTGCGCCGCGGTCTGCGCGCGGGTGGCGGGTTGCCAGGAGCTGTCCGACGCCTGCGGGGCCGAGCGCGCGACCGCGCTCGGTGAGCGCTGCGAGGCCGCTTGCGACGACGAGGACCTGCAACGGCAGATCCTCGCGGTCGAGGAGGTCGATTGCGCCACGGTCACGCCACTGGCGATCGAGTCCTTCGGACTGGCGACGGTGTGCGGCGAGAACGCGCCGAACCTCGAGTGCGGCGAGGACTACGTCTTCGTTCCCGCGCAGGCCGAGACTGTCGCGCTGAACCTGGAGCTGGATACGTTCACTGGCGAGATCATTCCCGGCCTGCTGGTACGGGCCTGCGCGTTCGACGACGAAGCGTGCGAAGACGAGCAGGCCAGCGGCATGACCGACGCCGAGGGGAAACTTACCCTGGAGATCCCGACCAACGGCTTCGGATGGGACGGCTATCTGGAGGTCACGCACCCCGACATTGAGCAGGCGCTGATCATGTTCGCGATCCCGGTGTCGGAGGACTTTGACCTCGCGTTCTCGGTCAGCGTACCGGCCCTCACCGCCCAATTCACCGCGGTGTACGGGGTGGAGGCGCTGGATCCCGAGCGTGGCAGCCTTGTGGCCGGAGCAACGGACTGTGACGGCGCGCGCATCGCCGGGGCGACGATTGCCACGACGAACTCCGACGAGAACACGGGCGGCGGCTACCTGTCTGGAGGCGCGCCGAGCGCGTCGGCCACGGTCACGGGCCAAGATGGGCTCGTGGTACTCTTCAACATTCCGGCTGGCCGTACGGACGTGGTCGTGGAGCTCCCCGGCGCCGAGCCGCGGACATTTGCGACCTACCCCATCCTGATCCGCGGAGACTTTCTGACTGAGATCATCGTGCCGCCGCCGATCGTGTTTCCCTGATCCGGCCGTGCTGGAGGCGCGGGCCGTGGGTCTCGCGCGCGCGGCGTCGGCTACTTTCCGGCGTCCTGAAGGCTGGTGTCGAAGACCGCTCCCTCGGGGGGAGTCATCCACGCCTCGTCGAACAGGGCGGGGTGGGCAATCTGGCTGACGGTGGCCACGGTCGCGACCTCGCCACGCTCCCCATTCGCGATCTTATGGAACGTGTGCGTGCGAGCGAGGGTGAGCGCGCCAGCGCCATCAAACTCTGAGAAGACGAGCAGCTTCTCCGGCGTGTGTTTGATGCCGCGTCCGGCGACAAATGGCTTCCAGCTGACTACGTACCGGACCGCGATCAGGCGCCCATCGCGCTTGGCGAAATGGGCGATGTAGTAGTCGTCGGCTGCGTCGCCGGTTCCGGGAGCGAAGGTCACCCGCACCACGTCGCACGGAGGCAGCCCAAAGTGCGGCTCATCCAGCAGGACGTCCAGGTGCACGCCTTCGTCCGCGAAAGGAAATGGCAGCCCCACAAAGTAGTACGGGGTCAGCGCCCAGAAGTGCACCGCGACCTTGGCGTCGGGCGACTCGAATTTGCTCCAGGCGCGCTTCCCATCCCACGCGAAGACGCCTTTGGCGGGCTCTTCCATCTCGTGGTAGGCGCGAGATCCGAGCAAGTCGATGGTCTGAAGTGAGTTTTTGGCGCCCTGCCCCGAGACCGGGCGGTACTCGTACCGAAAGCGCAGCGCCTTGCCCGCGTACCACGCCTCAAGGCCGCCGTGGGCGTCAATGGCGCGGAGGACGACCCGCCCGCCAGGCGTCTTGCTGAGCCGGGCGCGCCCTGCCGCCGCCCGATCCGCAGCCGGCAGCGACGACGACGCGCTCTGCGGCGCTGACACGGGCGCGGCGGCGCTCGTCGGTTCCGGAGCCGCGGCCTCTCCTGCTGGGGAAGTCGGTGCTGCAGGCGCGGGCTGCGGGGTGGGGGTTGGCGCCGAGCAGGCGATGAGGCCGGTCATGAGGGCCACGCTGGCCCAGGTCAGGTTCTTCATGCTCTGACTCTAGCACACGAACGGTACGCGCCGAGCGCGTTTGCCACTTCGATCCAGTCTGGGCAGGCGCCATCGCTGTGCAGCGAGCTACGGTGACGACGACCTGAGACTCTCGCGTGACGTCGGTCGACGGAATTGGTAGACGAAGAGGCCCGCTTTGCGGGTCAACTTTGACACACGGAGGACCCGATGGTCGCTGCCCAGAGCACGATGCTCCCCCTCGGTTCACCGGCGCCGGACTTCTGTCTCCCCGACACAGACGGGACCGGCGAAGTGAGCCTGTCCAGCCTCAGCGGAGACACGCTGGTCGTCATGTTCATCTGCAACCACTGCCCCTTTGTCATCCACGTCGCAGTGGAGCTCGCGCGCCTGGGCCGGGACTACGCAGGCAAGGGGGTCGACTTTGTGGCGATCTCCAGCAACAACGTGGAGAAGTACCCGCAGGACGGCCCCGACAGGATGCGGGAGGAGAAGGCGCGTCGCGGCTACACTTTCCCCTACTTGTACGATGCGACGCAGGAGGTCGCCAAAGCCTACCGCGCGGCCTGCACGCCAGACTTCTACGTCTTTGATTCCGCCCGGACCCTCGTCTACCGAGGCCAGTTGGACGAGACGCGGCCCAACCGCGGCGTCGCCCACGGGGCCGACCTGCGCGCCGCGCTTGATGCCACGGTGGCAGGCGGGGCGCCGGTCGAGTCGCAGACGCCCTCCATCGGCTGCAATATCAAATGGATCCCTGGCAACGAGCCAAGCTACTTCGGCTGACACTTTCGGCGCGCAACGCTGCCCGCGCGTCGTCACGCGATCCAACGGTTCCTGGCAGCCACCGCGTTGCCTCGACCGAACGCGACGCCTCGTGGCGGCACGTGGTTTGCACAGGTCCGCGCACGGAGGAGTCCCATGAACAGATACCTGCTTGTTGTTTCCGTTGTAGTTCTCATCTCCGGGTGCGCAGATCCTGAGGACGATCCCGGCCCGTCACAGGCGGAGGATTCCGGCGTCGATTCCAGGGTGGACGACGTCCTCGCGGACGCGGATGTGAGGCCTGATACCGAGGTCACCCCGGATGTACCCGACGCGCCCGACCCGGCGGACGCCCCCAGTGACGCCGACGCCGCGGAGGTGCCGGACGCCGGCGACCTTGGTGTGGATGGTGCCGATGGGGACGCCGACGTGGGCACGGACGTGGACGCCGAGCCCGACGCCGACGCGGACAACGACGTTGAGGATCCCGAACCGGGGACCCCAGAGGGGCTGGCGAACGTGCACGCTTCGTTCGTCGCCGATGGCGCGGTGTTGGCGGCGGCGGGAACGGACGTTGACGGTGATGGTGTGAACGATCTGGCGATTGGTGTGCCCTCTGCCGACGGCGGGCGCGGCAATGTGTGGCTCTTCTTCGGTCCCCTGGCGCGGGGAAGGCTGGACCCGGCGGCGGCGGACGCCCGCATCGTGGGCCCCACTGCGGGTGGGGCAGGGCGCCTGCTGCTGCGCGCCGGAAACCTGCGCGGCGACGCGGGGCAGGAGCTGGCCATCGCCGGTGACAGCGCCGTCTGGTTGGTCTCCGAGCCCGACGGTGACGACCTGGCGTTGGAAGGCGTCACCGCGCGAATCAACCTGTCGGCGAGCGCACTCGAGCGCGCCCCTGATCACGATGGTGACGGCGTCGATGACTTGATCGTCGTCGATCAGTCCGAGGTGCATCTGTTCCGGGGCCGCTTCGACGAGACCCAGGCGCGGTCCGATGCGACGCTGTCTGTGGCGGGGCGCTCCGCGGCCGCGGGAGACCTGGACGGCGACGGTATCCCTGAGCTCGTCGTCGGCGTGGCCCCTCGACTCTACGGCGAGGGACACCCCATGTGGGACGGCTTCGAGCACGGGTTCCTCAACGCCGAGGTGGCCGAGCTCGCCGACATCTACGCCGGCCCTGTCGGCCCAGATTCCGAGGTGGCGTCTGTCCTCATGGCCTACGAGCGTCTCGACCCGCTCGATTCGGAGGAGCGAGACTGGTGGGTGTCCTCCCTGGATTGGGGCGGCGACGCGGACGCGGACGGTCGCGCCGACCTCCTCGTCGGCATCGAGACCTATTCCTACGGGTCCAACTCGGCCGATGGCCTGGCCATGGTCGTCGCGGGGCGGTCAGAGCTGCCACGGTATTGGGTCCTGAACCGGGACCCTGTGTTCGTGCCCGATGCCGGTGCTGCGGTCGCAGAGGGGCCGTACCGCGTCGGCGAGTCCGTCGAGGGGCGTGAGAACATCGGGCAGTGGGTGCGCTTCGCAGGGGATCTCAACGGCGATGAGGCCGGGGACTGGCTGTACTCTGGAGCCGTCTTCTTCCACGGCTTCTCAGTCAGCGCCGTGACCGGTGCACCCGGCGATGATGTCCACTTCGGTGACATCACGACAGTCGCCAACGACCAGCCCGAGTGGCTACCCGATGCCGTCGTCCCCGTCGGTGACGTGACGGGCGACGGGACCGACGACCTCGCGGTGATCGTGGACGGCGTCCTGTACCTCGTCGGCCTGTGATCTGAATCCCGCAGGATGCAGTCGGCGCTCGCCAGGTCGGGACGGAGATGGCGGGGGGGACACCGGTCCGTTGCGCGACCGTCGTTGGGCGGTCGCGCAACGCCTGGTGTTTAGCGGCAGCGACCGCGGCTGTTGCAGCTCAGGCCTTCGCAGCAGGTGCTGGAGTCGCTGCATTCCGCGTTGCGCCCGCCGCATTCCGCGGGCGGCTCCGGATCCCCACCGCCGTCGTACGCCGGGTACAACGTGGCGGCACCGGCGGCGTCCGACGCAGTGATGCTCAGATCGCCAGTCTGGGTGCCGTTGCAATGGGGATAGTGCATCACGGAGCTCGAGTCGTACGCGGTCAGCGCACGCCAATTGGCGTCTTCATAGCAGGTGCCCGCCTCCGGACGCGTGTGCTCGTGGCGGAAGCCCAGCGCGTGGCCAAGCTCGTGCTTGAGCACGCCGGAGACAGTCCAAACACCCAGGCTGCCGGGTACGAGGTACGCAGTGGAGAACAGCACGTTGCGCGCGCGACGGGAGTCGTTCGGGAAAAAGGCGCGCGCCACGTACTGGGTCGTGTTGGTCGGGTTCACATCGAAAACGACGCCGCCGGTCCGGGCGTTGCACTTGGAATCCTTGGAATCGACATGGATGAAATCAACACCGGGTGCCACGGCCTCCCAGGCGGCCGCCGCGTCGTTCATCGCGGCCACCATGACCCCATAGTCAGACCCGAAGCTGGTGGACACGCAATAGGTCAGGTTGATCGCTTCCGCGCCGCTCCACTTGGCGTCCTGTCCACCGGACTGGTGGACAATCAGCGGCTGCGACTGGGTGCGAGAGTCGATGTGCGCGTGGCTGTCGAGCTCCGCGGCGACCATGCGGTCGTAGAACTCTCTCAGCGCGGCGACCTCGGAGATCGCCTCGTCTCCGTTGACGATGTAGATGCCCGTATCGGGCTCCTGGTAGACCGTTGCCTCAAACTGCTCAAAGGTCAGCTCGGGCTCGGCGTACTCGGCGTCGACGCACCCGGTGGCGACCAGGCAGACAAGGAGTGCAACACCAACAATACGAACTCTCATCGCGAACCTCCAAAAATTGTTCCCAACCTGGATCGATGTGTAGCGGGGTGTATTTTTATGGTCAAGCTGAATCGCATGCGATTTAAAAAGTGACTTGTCACTTTTGTTTTGATGCGTTCCGTTCCGGTCGTGAGTACGAAACAAGACATGCCGTCGCCCAAGCAGGCACGGGCCGTTGTGACCCGACAGAAGATCGTGGACGCCGCCGTCGCGTGCCTGACGGACCACGGCTATGCCGGGTCCTCCACGACAGCGATTGCCCGGCGCGCCGGGGTCTCGCAGGGGTCGATCTTCAAGCACTTTCCCGCCAAACCGATGCTGCTGGCCGTGGTTACGGACCAGGTCTTCGTGGGGATGCGACAGCGCTTCGTCCAAGAGGTGCTGGCCCGCACGGCGCCCGGGCGGGAGATGACTGTGGGCCTGGAGATCCTCTGGGAGATCTACACGGACCCGCAGCTCCACGGTGTGTTCGAACTCTACCTCGCCACCCGCACGGATGAAGTGTTGCGGGAGGCGCTCGAACCTGTGGTGACCGCGCATTTTACCGCGATTCTCCACATCGCCTCGCGGCTGTTTCCCGAGGCGGCGGGCACCGCGCAGTTCGAGCAGGCCGTGATGTCTTTGATGCTATCGCTCCAGGGGGCGGCGATGATGATTGGAATGGCGCCCGACGGTCACGACGGGCGGCTCCCGCTTGAGTTTATTGGTCAGTTCGCGGCGGTCGCATTGGGCGCCCCGGACCCGAATGCGCTGAGGGACTTGTGATGGAATGGGGAACGATCCCGACTATTTTCGCCGTGGCGATCCCGGTCTTTGTGCTGACGATGCTCATCGAGTGGCGCATGAGCCGAGGGCACGACCACGGTCATGGCTACGAGGCAAAGGATGCCGCAGCCAGTGTGTCGATGGGTATTGGGTTTCTGTTGATCCAGGCGCCCATGAAGGGCGTGACGGTGGCGGGGTACGCCTGGCTCTACCAGCACCGACTTTTTGATCTTGAGGTGGGCGTCTTCACGTGGCTGATGCTGCTGCTCGCGGAGGACCTTTGCTACTATTGGTACCACCGGCTGCACCACACCGTGCGCATCCTCTGGGCCAGCCATGTCAATCACCACTCGTCCCGGTTCTACAACCTGTCCACCGCGTTGCGGCAGGCGTGGACCTCGCCATTCACGGCGCCGTGGTTCTGGATGGTCCTGCCGCTGCTCGGCTTCCCTGTGGAGCTGATCCTCATCCAGCAGACGGTCAGCCTGCTGTACCAATATTGGATTCACACCGAGCTCATTGGCTCCATGGGCGTCTTTGGGTCCGTGTTCAACTCGCCCTCGCACCACCGGGTGCACCACGGGTCCAACCTGCACTACCTGGACAAGAACTACGGCGGCATCTTCATCATCTGGGACCGCCTGTTCGGCACGTTCCAGGCGGAGGACGTGGCCCCCGTGTACGGCCTGACCACGAACATCGAGTCCTACAACCCGGTGGTCATCGCGTTCCACGAGTTCGCCGCTGCGGCGCGGGACGTGTGGCAGGCCCGCAGCTGGCGCGCCCGGGTCCAGTTCCTGATCGGCCCGCCCGGATGGCGCGAGGACGGAGGCGGCAGCGTGGCGCAGCTGCAGGAGGCTGCGCGGAGGGACGCCCGTGCGGGGGCGGCGTCAGCGGCCCATCAGTTTGTCGATGACGGTGGGGTCGGCGAGGGTTGTCAGGTCCCCCTTGGGCTCATTGCCGGCGGCGATGTCGGTGAGAAGGCGCCGCATGATCTTGCCCGAGCGGGTCTTCGGTAGCACCGGAGTGAACCGGATCATGTCGGGCTTGGCGATGGAGCCGATCTCCTTGGCGACGTGGTTCCGCAGCTCGGTGATGAGCCCGGTGGAGCCGTCCTTGCCACCCTCCAGAGTCACGAACGCGGCGATCGCCTGGCCCTTGATCTTGTGTGGCATGCCGACACAGGCCGCCTCCGTCACCAGCGGGTGGCTCACCAGGGCCGACTCGACCTCCATCGTGCCGAGCCTGTGGCCGCTGACGTTGATGACGTCGTCGATGCGGCCCATGATCCAGAAGTAGCCATCCTCATCCTTGCGAGCGCCGTCGCCCGGGAAGTAGCACCCAGGGATCTGGGACCAGTAGGCCTGTTTGTAGCGCTCCGGATCGCCGTAGAGGGTGCGCAGCATGTGCGGCCAGGGCTTCTTGAGGACGAGGAACCCGCCCTTGTTCACGCCGACTGAGTTGCCGTCCTTGTCCACGATGTCCGCGACGACGCCAGGCAGTGGGCGCGTGGCCGAGCCGGGCTTGGTGGGCGTCGCGCCGGGCAACGGCGAGATCATGATCCCGCCGGTCTCGGTCTGCCACCAGGTGTCCACGATGGGGCAGCGGCCCTGGCCGATCTTGTCGTGGTACCACATCCACGCTTCTGGGTTGATCGGCTCACCGACGGTGCCGAGCATGCGAAGGCTGCCCAGGTCATGCCGCTGCGGCCACTGGTCTCCCCAGCTCATGAAAGCCCGGATGGCCGTCGGCGCCGTGTAGAGGATCGTGATCTTGTGCTTGTCGATGAGCTCCCAGAACCGGTCGGGTTGCGGGAAGTTCGGGGCGCCCTCGTACATGAAGGTCGTGGCGCCGTTGCCGAGGATTCCGTAGACGACGTAGCTGTGTCCGGTGATCCAGCCGCAATCCGCGGTGCACCAATAGGTGTCCGTGTCCTTGAGGTCGAAGACCCAGCGGCTGGTCATGGTGGTCCCCACCATGTACCCGCCGGTCGTGTGGAGGACGCCCTTGGGTTTGCCCGTCGTGCCGCTGGTGTAGAGGATGAACAGCGGCGTCTCCGCGTCCAGAGCGGGGGCCTCGTGCCTGGCGGACGCCTCGTCCATCAGGTCGTGCCACCAATGGTCGCGCCCCTCGACCATGGTCACCGGGTTGTCGGTGCGGCGGTAGACGATCACCGACTCGACGCTGGGGCATCCCTCAAGCGCCTTGTCCACGACGGGTTTGAGCTCCAGGATGCTGCCACGCCGGTAGCCGCCGTCGCCGGTGATGACGGCCTTGCACTCGGCGTCGTTGACGCGGTCGCGGATGGAGTTGGCCGAGAAGCCGCCGAAGATGATGGAGTGGCAGGCGCCGATTCTGGCGCACGCCAGCATCGCGATGGCGATCTCGGGGACCATCGGCATGTAGATGGCCACGCGGTCACCGGCCTCGACTCCGAGTCCCTGCAGGACGTTGGCGAACTTGCAGATCTCGTGGTGCAGCTGCTGGTACGTCAGCGTGCGCGTGTCGCCGGGCTCGCCCTCCCAGACGATGGCGGCCTTGTTTCGGCGCCAGGTCTCCAGGTGGCGATCCACGCAGTTGACGGAGATGTTGGTCCGCCCGCCGACGAACCACTTCGCGAACGGCAGGTCCCACTCCAGCGTGGTGTGCCACTTCTGCGACCAGACGAACTCGTTCTCCGCGATGCCGCCCCAGAACGCCTCGGGGTCCTCGTTGGCGCTGTCCCACATGGCCTGGTATTGGGCCAGGCTGCTGATGCTGGCCTCGGCCTGGAAGGCCGCTGGGGGCGCGAAAACGCGGTCCTCTTTGAGGACGGAATCGATGTCCGACATGGGTGACTCCTGCTGTGTTTTGGACGGCTGTGTGTACCACGCCCTCGCGGGCCGGCGCACCCCCTGTGTGGCCGGGTGCGGGCGAGCGATCAGACGAAGGACGCGCTGATGAGCCAGGCACACAGCGCGACCGCGGTTCCGGCGGCGAACCGCCAACGGCCCTTTGTGGGTGAACCTTGTGGCGTGTGGCCGCGCCACGCCCACGCCGCGGCGAGCCCGATCCAGAGGAGGAAGAAGAGGCTCGCAAGCACGCTGGCGAGGCGATTGGGCCCCTCGGCGGCGAGCAGGACCGTGGGCGATGACAAGGCGCCGGCCTCGGGCATGACGGCCTGCCCGGGCGGGAGCACTCTCCGCAGGCCTGCGGGTGAGACGAGGCTGCGGGACCCGGAGTGGGCCGCCTGCTGACCGGACTGCGTCCAGAACCTGAGCGCTGGGTTTGTCTGGCCGATCTGCACGAGCTGCGCTTCGGCCTCCGCTGCGCTGGACCAGGGCGCGCGCTGCTGCGCCGCGAAGGTCAGATGACCCACGTGCGCGAGCGGCGCCTCCGTCAGAGAGTGCGAGCGTGCCGCGGCCAGGCTGAGGTCGGCCTCGGCGCAGGTCTTGTACCAGAGTGTGCAGCCGGCAAGTCCGACTACAAGGGCGACGGTGGCGAGTTGGGCCTTCACTGGGCGAGGTAGAACGAGCGGATGGCGTCCACCACATATTCCTGCTGATCCACCGTCATTCCGGGGAACACTGGGATCGCCAGGGCGTCCTGGCACATGGCCTCGGCCACCGGGCAGTCCCCAGGCTTGGCGCCGAGGTGGGCGAAGCACTTCTGAAGGTGAAGGGGGCGCGGGTAGTAGATGGCCGTACCGATGTCTCGCGCGGCCAGGTGGCTGCGCAGCGCGTCGCGGTCCCGCGCGCGAAGGTTGAACTGGTTGTACGTGTGCCAGTAGGGCCCGTCGTCCTCGGGAGGCAGCGCCACGTGCTCCGCGATCTGCGCGTCCGCGAAGAGCGCTCGGTACTGCTGCGCATTGGCACGCCGCGCCTCGATCCATCCCGCCACCGCCCTCAGGCGGACCCGGAGGATGGCGGCCTGAAGGGCGTCCAGTCTCGAGTTCAGGCCCACCTCGTCGTGGGCGTATTTGACGGGAGCGCCATGGCGGCGCAGTCCGTCCAGGCGTCGCGCCATCGCTGGGTCTTTGCACGTCACCATTCCGCCGTCGCCAAACCCGCCGAGATTCTTGCTGGGGAAGAAGCTCAGGCATCCCAGCTGCGCCCATGCGGCGGACTGAACGCCGGCAAAGGTAGCGCCCAGCGACTGTGCGGCGTCCTCGATGATGACCGGGCCGTCAGGGAGCCCCGCCAGATTCGCGCTGCGCCCAAAGAGGTGCACGGGAATGATGGCCTTGGTGCGGGGTGACAATTTGCGCGCAACGTCGTCAGTGTCGATGTTCCCCGTGTCAGGCTCCACATCGACCCACACCGGCGTCGCCCCCACCCGCGTGACGCAGCTCGCCGTGGCGAAGAACGAGTACACAGGCACGATGACCTCGTCCCCGGGGCCGATGTCCAGGGCCATCATCGCGAGCAGCAGGGCGTCCGAGCCGCTGGCGCAGCCAATGGCGTGCACATCATCGCCGAGGAATTCGGCCATCTCGGACTCGAACGCCGCGACCTCCGGGCCCATGATGAAGTGCTGGCTGTCCAGCACGCCGTCGATGGCCTCGCCAATTGCGTCGCGCTGCGCTGCGTACTGACCG
This sequence comes from uncultured Pseudomonadota bacterium, assembly GCA_937890335.1. Lineage (GTDB taxonomy): Bacteria > Myxococcota_A > Bradymonadia > Bradymonadales > CALBXO01. Next base: position 10,896 of record CALBXO010000543.1, read on the forward strand.
CGCAAGTCCAGCAGGGGCACTCTCACACGAAGTCCCTCCGTGAGAAGATCACGCTCGCCAAAGTGATGAGCACCGCAGCGTAGGCGATGGTGTAGCCCACCGTGTAGGCGACGTAACTCCAGTTGAGCGAGACCAGGTACGCGACCTGGATGTCCGCGCGATGCAGCGAAAGGTCCGGGACGACGACGCCCACAGCACGGACAATGTCCGGTACGACGCCGATCTTGATCGCCGCCGCGTACTCGTAGATCTGCTCTCGCAGCCGCCCTACGAGGAACACGCCGACCGTGAACAGGCCCGACAGAAACGG
>CALBXO010000544.1 GCA_937890335.1 uncultured Pseudomonadota bacterium
AGCCGGGGGGCGGCCCCATGTTTGACATGGGGCCTTACTACCTGACGGCGCTGGAGCGGAGGAACGGGTGATGAGAGTGAAAGAGAGAGGTGAGGACGTGCGGGAGGGGGGGGGTTGGTGGTGGCGCGGGGGAGGCGGGAGGTGGGTTGGGGTTGGGTGTGCATTGGGTTTTGGGGGCGGCGCGAAGAAAGGGAGAGGGCGGGGGTGGTTTTTGTGCAACGGGTGGGGGTTGGGGCCGTGAACTGTTCCGGGGGCCCGTGGGGGGCCTTTCGTCTGTTTTTGGAGGCGCGGGATGAAGTTCATGGACCGGGTTCGGATTGTGATGGCGGAGAAGCGGTTGGCGGATAGTACGTGTCGGTCGTATTGCGGCTGGGTGCGGAGCTACATTCGGTTTCATGGGGTGAGGCATCCCAGGGAGATGGGTGGGGAGGAGGTGGTTGCGTATCTGAACCATCTTGCGGTGGAGCGAAAGGTGGCTGCTGGAACGCAGAACCAGGCGCTCAATGCGCTGGTCTTCTTGTACCGCAATGTGTTGGGGGCTCCGCTGCCGGATGCGATGGAGGGGCTGACGCCGGCCAAACGGCGGAAGCGGCCGCCCGTGGTGCTGTCGCACCAGGAGGCGCTGCGGATTATTGAGGCCCTGGATCCCGATGTTCGGTTGCCCGTGAAGCTGATGTACGGCGCGGGGCTCCGTGTTGGGGAGGCGCTGTCGCTGCGGATCAAGGATGTCGATCTGGAGGTTGGGCGACTGATGGTCTATGAGGCCAAGCAGAAGGATCGGTACACCGTGATGCCCGTCAGCTTGCGGGAGTCGCTGGAGGTTCAGATTGAACGCGCGCGGGTGCGGTTTGAGAAGGACGTGGCTGCCGGGGCTGGGAGCGTGCGTCTGCCGGAGGCACTTGCGCGCAAGCTGCCGGCCGCTCACCGGGAGCTTCGGTGGCAGTTCTTGTTTCCCGCGTCGCGCCTGACCCTGAACGAAGGCACGGGGATTGAGGGGCGGTGGCACGCGCATCGCAGCCCCGTGCAGAAGGCTGTGCGTAACGCCACCGAGCGCGCGGGCATCAACAAGCGCGTTACCTGCCATACGTTTCGCCACACTTTTGCGACCGAGCAGCTTCGCGGCGGTACGGACATTCGCACCATTCAACGGCTGCTGGGGCACACCAGCGTCAAGACGACCATGATCTACACGCACATCCTCGATCGGGGGCCGTTGGGGGTCGTCAGTCCGTTGGACCGATGAGGCGAGCGGTAGGGGGCGGCGTCGTGCCGAAGTGGCTGCGGTTCGGTGCACGACGACCGTTGGAGTCGGAGGCGCTGTGTTGTTGCCGGGGCCGCGGCGGCACGGCGGCCGGGCCGCTCCGGCTGGCGCAAGACGGTGCCAGGTGCCCGGGGGACGACGCCGTCAGTGCCAGCTCAAGGTGGCGCGCCAGGTGCGGTTTCCGGGCCCCGGATCGCGGTAGTAGATGTGGGTGCGGCCGTCGGGTGTGCGGACGAACTCTGGGCCGTCGTAGCCGAAGCTGGCGTTGGTGACGGGCAACACCGGGTTGTCGGAGTACTTCTGCCAGTTGATGAGGTCCGTGGAGCGCGCCAGGCCCGTCGACCAATTGGCGCGGTCGAAGGGGGCGTCGGTGGAGCCCTCGTAGGCCATGTACCAGGCGTTGCCGTCGCGGATGATGGAGCGGGCGCCCACCGTCCCAGAGTCCCAGCCTGCACGGCTGGTGCGCAGGATTGGGTTGCTCGGGTGCCGCGTCAGGCGGTCGAACGTGGGGCCTGTGGCGACTCCGATCTGTACGTCGGTCCCGTCAAATCCGTGGTAGAAGAGGTACCAGGTGCCCTCGTGTTTGAAGAGCGACGGCGTCCCGATGTTCACGTCCTCCCACCCACCGTCCAGGTGGCCGAGTAGTGGCGTTGGGTTGTGACGCGTGAAGGTTCGGCCGTCGGGAGATGTCGCCAGGGCGACATCGCCTGGCCAGCGGCGGTCCGTGCCGGCGGCCTCGTAGGTGAGGTACCACGTGGAGTCGTCGCGCCACACGCCAGGGAAGGATGCCAGGCGGTCGTCTGGGAATGGCGCGTGGCCCTGGGCGACTGCGACCGTACGGACGCGCACGTAGGCGCGCCGGTGGAAATACACGCGGAGCTCCATTCGGTGGCCCGCGGTCTGGACCCAGTCCAGATTGAAGATTTGGTACTCGAGGTTGCTCGCGAACTCGGCGCGGCGGAGGTCGCGCGTGGAGAGAGTCCTTTCGTCGGTGGCGTCAAAGACGTCGATGGTGGCGACCACGTCGTCGGGGGCGTCTACCACGTCGATCAGTAGCTGGAAGCTGGCCGTCTGCGGTCCCGCCGCGAGGTCCTCGACGTAGGGGCCGTAGACCATGTGGCCCTCGGCGTGGTCCGCCGTGTTCGCCGCCCAGCCGTCCGCGTCCGCGGCGCCTGTGGCGTGGCCGAGGGCAGGGTGGGTGGCCCACCAGTCCCGGTCCCAGGACCCGCCGTGGGACAAGGCGATGCCCTGGTCCTCGAAGGTGATGCCGTCTGGTGAGAGGGCCAGGCCGGTGGCCGAGCGCCCGATGCCGTCCACCACGATGTTTCGGATGTAGTAGGCGTAGAGTTGTTCGCCCTCCCACCAGGTGGAGAGGAAGTGAAAACCCTCCGGCCCGAGCGCGCCGTGTTCGGCGTCAACTTGGAAGGACGCCCGCCCCTCCCAGAGGTCTGTTAGCGTAGGGTACTGGGGCGTCGGGTCGGCGTCGCTGGCGTCGTCGCTGGGGTCCGACTCCGCGTCCGGCAATTCCGGTGTGTCGGTGGTGTCGCTCGCGTCTGCCGTGTCCGTGTCGTCTGCGGTGTCCGGCACGTCCCTCGCGGTGTCGGCGGGCGCCGTGTCGGGTGCGCCACGCGCGTCGTTGAGGGCGTCTGTGGAGATGTCGGATCCGCCGGCCAGATCCGCGCCAGCGTCCGGCTGCGACGTGGGTCCGTCCAGCTGTTCGCCCGACGCGCACGCAAGGCAGATGACGAGGAGCAGCACGGTGGCCGCCAGCCGCGGAAGGGCGCCCCTCCCGGTGCGACTCGGCGCTGGCTGTCTTCTGGATGGCGTTGTGCGCATGGTCGTCACGATGAGGGGTCGCTGGGCGCCGAGACGACGCGGTCGCGCTCAACCATAGCATTTTGAGGCTGCGCCCGCTTCTCGTTCACCGACCTCGGCTGCGCTCGCCTGTCGCTGCACGCGTCCCATGCGTGCGCCGAAGTAGTGAACGGCAACGGGGCCACCCCTGGTGATTGGCTGCGGGTCCAGGCCCGTTCCCGTGGTGCAGGGGCGCCCCCGATTGCCTGGCAACGTCAGGCTTCGAGCTTGCGCTCGAGCTCTTCGGGCACAGGGCCGAGGAGCCTCACGTATTTGGTGAGCTGCTCGCGATCCTCCGGTGGGACCGGGTGGCCATGGCGCTCCATGGCAAGCACCTGGGCGCGCAGCGTACGCCACGCGATGATGATGCGGGACAGGTGGCGGTCGTCCTCGGACCCGGCCTCAATGCACAGGCGCTCACGGACATTGTTGCGCCATGCCTTGTGGCGCGCGCGGCGCTGGGGGGACATTCTGGGGGCAAATCTCATCATTGAACTCCAAGTAATGGGGCCATCAGTAGCCCTTTGGAGTCGTTCACGGGCTCAGCCCCGGCGTGTTGCAGGAAAAGCGGGTGTGGAGCGCGCTTTTGTCTCGCGGGTGGCGTTATAGGACGCGGCGATGGCAAATCTCGTCCGTGGGCGGACATCGTCAGTGACGAGGTTAATGGGTTGAGTGGGCAGAAAGTTGAAAAATAGACGCAACGCATAGGCGCTGCGCCCGACAACCGCAATGAGTCCCAATGGTGGGACTCGTCATTTCTGAGGAACACGATGATGAATTTGAGTGATGACCTGCACCTGACCTATCCCGAACCCCAAGAGCGCCTGGAGCGACATGTGGCGCAGCTGGCTGAGCACCTGGCACGGCGGAACGTCTACCTGACCTATACGGACCATCTGACGGACGGGGAGCTGTTTGCGTTGCTCGTGAAGGTGGTCACGGGCCGGGCGCCGGAGGGGCTTGTGGCCGTGGATGAAGGCACGCACACGATCCTGCCGTGTCTGGACTTTGATCTGGAGATCGAGACGTTCCTGGCGGTCTACGCGGACGACGCGTTTCGCGCGGGCTGGGCGCAGGACTGGCCTGAGGATCTGGTGCCGCCGCGGCGTGCGCCGGCCGCCAATCGCGATGTGCTGTTGCCGGGACCGGAGGCCGCTGTCGAGCGCGAACTGGCGGCCTGACGAGGGGTTCTGGGGGCGTCCACGGTGGGCGCGGCGGCGGCCAGGGATGGCCGCCAGGCGGAGGAGGCGGCGCGTGCCTGGAGGGGCGTGCGCCGCCTTGCCGCTTCTGCAAGGCGAGGGCCCGACTCCAGTACCCCCGACCCAAAGTCCTGCCCTGGTCTGCGCTCGCGCCAGCACGCCGTCCGCGACGCCCTTGGTCCTCACCCCGAATCGCAACGGTTCTGGTCGGTCACGTGTTCGAAGCACGCTTCGGCCTGCAGGTGGCCACGGTCGACGCACCGGCACGACCGGTCACCAGGACAGGACTTTGGATCGGGAGTACGAGGTCGGCTGTGGGGGCGTACCGGGGGCCGGGTCAGTCGAAGCAGCGGGCCTCGTACTCGACCTCGATCTCGTCGCCGGGCTCGGGGACGGTGTTTCGGTCGAAGACCACCGAGTTGGTGGCCGCGTCGTAGTTCCATCCGGCATTGCGCGCCGATCCGTTGACTCGGACCTGGATGCTGGCGGGTTCGGCGACTCTGCTCAGGAAGAACTCGACGCGGAGTCCGAACGCTCGGTTTCCGATGTTCTGGAGGAAGGGGCCGAAGTCGCTGGCGCAGATGGAGCCGACGGTGCCGCCGGTGGCGTTGCAGACCTCGGCGTAGCGGCGTCCGGCGTCGGCGTCGCCGTTGTTGCTGGAGCAGGCGGCCGGCTGGTTGTTGCCGACGTTTGCGCCGACGATGCAGCTGACGTGGAGGAGGCTGTCGTTGCGGAAGCCCTTGATGCTGCGGAAGAAGTCCACGTAGAAGGTCGGGGCCGGCGTGCTCTGGTCCTCCTCGTCACTGACGATGACGATTTCGAGCGAGGCGTCCTCGCGCAGGAAGCCCTGGTTGAAGCCGCCGCAGACGCCGGCCATGCAGGTCGGGTAGGGCTCTTCGCAGTCGGTGTTGCTGTTGCACGCGCTGCCCTCCACGGTGATGAAGGGGTCGCTGACGGCCTTGCGCGCTCCCTCCAGACCGGCTTCCTGGCTGCCGCCTGAGGCGCCGAGCTCCACTCGCCGTTGGAACTCGGCGAGCACGTTGGGCGTGTTCGGTGTCAGGAAAGCGGGGTTGCCGATGAGGCGACCGGCGGTGTAGCTCTCCCCATCAAAGCGGACGCTGTCCTGGAGGTCGAGGTGCACGACGCCGATCTGGTAGTCGTTGTTGAGCAGCTCCGCCGTCTGGAGAAAGCGCGACAGGTTGCTGGCCACATTGCTCTGCTCCTCGGACATGGAGCCCGATGCGTCGATGACGAAGATGACATCGACCTCCCGGCCGCTGACCTGCGTGAACGTGTCCACCTGGCGGGAGGTGTTTGTGCCTTCGCCGCGCAGGGGCACGCGGAGGTACTCCTCGCTCTCGGAGGCGTCGGAGCGGATGACCAGGACGCATTGGTCCTGGCCGCGGTCTACCGGACGGTAGATGACCTGGATGGGCACGGGGTTGTTGGGGGTCACGGTCGCCGGGAGCACCGGGGTGCCGCGGATCTGGAACTCGTCGCAGCCCTGCTCCTCGAGGAAGACCTCGCTGACGGTCAGGTCGGCGGTTCCGGTGTTGTAGACCGTGACGGTCGTGTTCTGGCTGGCGCAGCCGATGGTGACGAGACCAAAATCCACGCTGCCGGGGATGACTGCGATGTCGCTGATGCCGGAGTAGCCCTCGAGCGAGACGCCACAATTGGGCGGGTTGAAGCCGCAGCCGAATGGATCGTGGTTCGGGTCCTCCAGGCAGCGCAGGCCCTTGTTGCAGTAGACCTCGGCGTCGCCGTTCTGGGGGTCACTGACCATTGCCGTGAGCTGCCCGAAGCTCGGCAGCTCGGTGACAGTTGGGGTGAACAGCACCTCGGCGCGGACCTGCTCGCCGGGGCCGAAGAGCGCGTCGCGGTTGTGGGAGACGCTGGCGAGCTGGTACGCGTTGTTGAGCACGCCGGCTGCTGTGGCGCCGCGGAACTTGCACAGGCCGCCGCCGGTGTTGCGGATGAGCGCCGGGAGCGTGCGCCGCGAGCCGCGAGTGACGAGTCCGAAGTTCATCGGGTCGGGCTGGATGGTGATCTCGCAGGCTGCGCCCTCGACGCCGGTGCCGAGCAGCGGGACGCGGGTCTCGGGCTCGTCCGGATCGTTGCTGTCGATGATGAGCGTGGCCTGGTCCGAACCCAAGTCAGACGGCTGGTAGACCAGTCGGAGCAGCTCCTCCCCTTGCGGATCGATGCTGGTTACGTCGCCGCCAGTGTCGATGGTGAACTCACCCGAGCCCTCGACGCGGATGCTGGTGATGTCCAGCACCTCCGTGCCGTCGTTGAACATGGAGAGGGTGCGGCCCGACGGGACGCCCATGCCGACGGAGCCAAAGTTGAGCTCGCTGGGGGCGACCACCAGGTTCGGCGCGCTTGTGCGTCCGAGCAGCGGGACGCCCACTTGCGGCGTGGTCGGGTCGTTGCTGAAAAAGGCGACTGTGCCCGTGGCGGAGCTGGTGGTAGCGGTGTAGGCCACCGTGATGACCACGGACTCCTCGGGCTCGATGAGGACCGTCTCCGTGGGAGGATCTACGAGGGTGAACTCTGGGCTCGTGCCGCGGAGGAACTCGACGGTCTCGAGCTCCAGGGTCGCCGCGCCGACGTTCTGGACTCTGATCTCCCGCTGGACCACCTCGCCCTGCTCGACGCCGCCAAAGTCGATTCGCGTCGGCGACACGTCGATGAGGGGCAGCGCCGTGATTCCCTCCACGGGACAGGCGAAGCTCATCGGGTCCTCGTCGATGACGATGCGCAAGGTATCGCTGACGCGACCGCCGGACTCGGCGGTGAAAGACATGGTGAGCGTGGTGGACTCCTGGGGTCCGAGTACCAGGTCAAAGTCCGGAGTGGCCTCGATGGCGAAGAACGCGCCCTCTTCGAGCTGCATGTCTGTCAGCGTCATGTCCAGCGTACCGATGTTGGTGACGGTCACCTCGCGGCTTTGTGGTTCGCCGATTACGCCGCCGCCAAACGTGATTGGGTCGGGGACGCATTGTAGCTCGCGTCGCGGAGGCACCGAGTTGAGCGGGACCTCTGCACGCTGCCGGTTGCTCGCCGTGATCACCAACGTTCCGTTGTCGGGGGTCTCGTCGTCCGGCGCGTAGGTGACGGTAATGTCGACTGATTGTCCCTCGGCGATTGTGGTCACGTCGGCGTCGTAGCTAAACGTGGCGCCCGCTTGCTCAAGCTGGAAGTTGAAAGCGGTGAGGTTGCCGGTGCCGGAGTTTGTCAGGCGCAGCGAGCGCGTCTCGGGGCGTTCTGGCGTGGCGGCGGAGAAGGTCACGGACTGCGGAACGACGCTGAGGATGGGCGCGTCGCGCAGGCGGATGTCACCCTTGTTGTTTGGGTCTTCCTCGCACGAGCAGCCACCGATCGTTGTGATGAGCAGCAGTGCCGGCAGGAGCGAGAAGCGCACGCCGCGGCGAACCCAGTTGAAGGTGCTTTCTTGAGACATCGGATTCCCCGTGTTCCGCGGGGCGCGCGGACGCGTCCCAGTGCCAGTATTCCAGCCGGTGGCGGAGTATAGTCGGCGGCGTGGCTGTGGGCAATGTCGAGGGCGGGACGAGGAGTTTCGGCGTCAGCGGCGCAGGAGTACGCGCAGCCAGTTCGTACTGGCGGGCTGGGCCGGGGCGCTGCATTCGCAGTCAGCGGCGGGGTCCGGCTCGGTGGCCGTCGCGGTGAGGTGGAAGGTGCCGACCTCGGAGCTGACGGGGTCGGCCTTGCCATCGGTGACCGTGGCAACCCACCAAAGCTGCGCACCGTCGTCCACGTCGAGGGTCGCGATGTCCACCGATGTGACGCCGGACGAGCCCTGCGGCACGCCGACAGTGCGGAACACAGACTGGGACTGCTCCTCGTCGCTGAAGATCTCAAAACCGTACGTCAGCGGATCTGCGTCCGGGTCTGTGGCGTTCTCGACCGTCAATGCGAAGGGTGCCTCCACGGTCTGGCCGTCTGTTGGACTGACCAGGATCGGGGCGCTGGGTGGGGCGTTGCCCTCTTCGATGGTGACGGTGAATGTCTCGGTGATGGACACCGCGACCTCCTCACCGTCGGAGGCTTCCACGGTCCACCAGTAGGTACCGGCCTGCTCGGCGGGCCATTTCACCGTGACCATTGCGTCCGGATCCGCTGCCAGGTCCGCCTGCGCGAAGACCTCTGCGGCGAGCGCCTCGTCGCTGAACACGCGGAGTGTGTGTGTGACCTCGTCGCCATCGGGGTCGGACGCAGCGGCGAACACCAATTCGAGATCCAGCGCAGCGACCGTGGTCCCCGCGCTGACGCTCTCGCCGCCAACGGGCGACAGGAGTGTGGGCGCGGTCGGAGCGCCGTTGAGGCCGTTGACGGTGAAGGTCGATGTCGCAAACTCCCCGGCGCCGAAGGGGTCCATGGCGCGGACGCGCACGAAGTAGGCGGTGTCCTCGATGAGTTCTCCAATCTCCACGCCAACGTTGTTCTCGCCGTCACCGGGGATGCCCTCTTCGTCGTGCACGAGGTCTGTGAACGCGTCGTCCGAGGCGACCTGAAGCTGGTAGGTGAGCGTGTCGCCGTCCAGATCGGTGGCCGCGGTCCACTCGACGCGGACGAAGTACTCGGTCACGAGGCCGTTGTCGTCGGGTGCCACGATGGTGGGCGGGCCCGGCAGGATGTTGTCCATGTTGACCACGAAGGTCTTGGCCAGCGACCAATCGCTCTCGGCGCCGCGCGCGTCGCGGGCCATCACGCGCCAAGTGTACGCCCCGTCCTCGCTAAGTGCGTCCTCCACGGGGAAGACGGGCTCCGTGCCTTCGCCGGACGCCAGGAGCTCCTCGAGCGCCTGGTCGGCGTAGAGCTCGAAGATGTAGGTGATCTCGTCGCCCTCGGGGTCTGTGGAGACGTCGCATTGCAGCTCCGGGTTGGCCGTGTCGGTGCTGCCGACAGGGCTGAGCGGAACGGGTACGGTCGGCGGTGAGTTCTCGACGTCGACCTGGAACGACTCGGTCTCGCTCCACGGGCCGGCGGCGAGTCCGTCGTGTGCGCGGGCGCGCCAGAAGAAGATCGCGTTCTCGGCAAGTTCGAGTTCCACGGTCCAGGCGGTGGTGGCTTCGCCCTCGGCGATGCCCTCGACGCTGGTGACGAGCTCTTCGAGCCCCGCGTCCGCGAAGACCTCGAAGGTGTAGCTGAGCGCGTCGTTGTCGGGGTCCGTGGCGTTCTCGACGATCAGGTCCGGCGTGGCTGTGGCCACCTGGGCCCCCTCGATGGGGGACTCGGCGACGGGGGCGCTCGGGCCGTTGAAGACGATGGGGTTGGTGCCGGTCAGGCACTCGTCGCGGTTGTTGATGCCGTCGCCGTCGTTGTCGAGATCACCGTCGTCGCTGTTGAGATCCAGGCCGTAGAGCTCCTCGCAGTCGTCGGGGACGCCGTCCTCATCGGCGTCGATGAAGTCGGTGCCGATGTCCCAGGCCTGTGTGTCCTCGGCGCCGTCGCCGTCTGTGACGCGGATGGAGACCGGGAAGGGGCCGGCATCCAGGTCTTCGAGCTGCAGTGTCCAGATGAGGTCGGCGCCATCAAAGAGCATTCCCTCGGGCCCTGCGACGAGCTCGTACGTGATGGTGTCCGCGCCCGGGTCCTCGACGACCACGTGGTAGCGGTACTCGCGGTTGACGATGGCCAGCCGCGGCGGATCGGAGATGATGGCCGGGGCCACATTGTCGACGGTCACGGCAAAGGTCTCAGTGGCCTCTCCTCCGTCGTCGTCGCGGACCGTCAATCGCAGCGTGAACTGGCCATTGTCGGCGTAGGCGTGGTCGACGGTGGTCAACGCCAGACCCACTTCGTCGTCCGTGTCGTCCCCAAAGCTCCAGGTGTAGGTGAGGGGGTCGTTGTCGCCGGCGGCGTCGGTCGCGAGGCCGAAGAAGCTCAGGGGCTGGCCCTCGTCGCCCTGTGCGCGACCGGTGAGCGTCTGGATTACGGGTGCGACGTTGGCGATGGAGATCTCGATGGTCTCCGTGACGCTCTGTTGCTCCTCGTCGGTGACCGTGACGGTGAGTGAGAAGGTACCGTCGTCTACGAAACTGGCGCGGAAGGTCGGGTTGTCATCGGTGTTGACCGGGTCCTGCTCGTCCACCTGCCAAGCGTAGCGCAGGGCGTCGCCGCCGGAGTCCTCGGCGCGAACCTGGAACTGGAGGGTGTCACCTTCGTTGCCGGTGCGGTCACCGTCCACGCCGAGAATGACGGGCGCCGCGTCGCCCACGGACACGCCGCGGGACTGGGTTGCGCTGCCGCCATCACCGTCTGTCACGGTGAGCGAGAGTGTGTAGTCGCCGTTGCGCGCGTAGGTGTGGTTCACGTCGGTGAGGTCTACGCCGGATTGCAGGACTGTGCCGTCCCCAAAGTCCCATGTGTAGGTCAGCGGGTCGGCGTCACCAGCTACGTCGGTGGCTGAGGCGGTGGCCGTGCCCGGTTGGTTCTCGGCAAACACGCCGACCTCCAGCGCGCCGATCACGGGGGCGACGTTCTCAATCTGGACGCGCCCGCCAGCGTTGGCCTCCAACTCGTCCGGGTCCACGACGGTGAGCTGCACGAAGTAGGAGCCGTTGTCGGCGAAGGTGTGCTCGACTGTGGTGAGATCGACACCGCTTTGTGTGGCTGTGCCGTCGCCAAAGTTCCAGACGTAGGTCAGCTGTTGGTCGACGGGGTCGCTCGCCTGTGCGGTGAACGTGAGGGTCTGTCCCTCCTGGCCGCCATCGGGCGCTTCGAAGGTGTCGATCACCGGCGCGGCAATCCCGACGTTGACAGTCCGGCTGATGGTGGCCGTGCCCCCGTCGCCGTCGCTGACGGTCAGGCTGATGATGTATTGGCCGGCGATGTCGTATTGGTGGGAGACGGATGTGAGGTCCACACCCTCGGTGAACTCCACGTCGTCGCCAAAGTTCCAACGGTAGGTGAGTACGTCCTGTCCGGGGTCGCTGGCCGATGCCTCAAACGCGAGGGTGTCGCCCTCCGCGCCGGAGAAGACGCCGGTGAAAGAGTCGATGATGGGGTTCAGGTTGCGGACGCGCAGTGTCCGTGTGGCAGTCGAGCGCCCGCCATCTTCGTCGGTGACGATGAGGTCGACGTCGTAGGTTCCGTCGTCGGGGTAGGTGTGGGACGCCTCGGTGAGATCGACGCCTGAGGTGGAGGGGCCCCCCTCGAAGGACCACGCATAGGTCAGTGTGTCGGCGGGCACGTCGGAGGCCGCTGCGAAGAATGTGGCCAAGGCGCCCTCCCCGACTTCGGCCGGGCCGTTCACGGCGCCGATGACTGGGTTGACGTTGGTGATCGAGATGTCTTCGGATTGTTGCACCTGTCCGCCGTCGTCGTCGGTGACGGTGAGAGTGACGGTGAAGATGTCATCGTCTGCGAAGGTGTGCTGAACGCTGGCGCCTGTCTGGACCGGCGTTCCGTCCCCGAAGTTCCAGCGGTAGGTGAGGGGATCGTTGTCCCCGCCGGGGTCCGTGGCGCGGGCGGTCAGGTTGACGTTGACACCCTCGGCGCCCTGCGGCGGTACCGTGAAGTTGACCAGAGTCGGATCGACGTTGGCCACAGCGACATCCACGGTGGCGGTGGCTTCGTCGACACCGTCGCTGACGGTCAGGGTTACGGTGTAGTCTCCGTCGTCGCGGAAGGTGTGGTCCAGGGCGTTGAGGCCTACGCCGGAGACGTCGCCGGTACCGTCGCCAAAGTTCCAGGTGAAGGTGAGCGGGTCGTTGCCCGGGTCGGACGCGGTGGCGCCAAAGGAGAGTGAGTCTCCCTCGTTACCTTCGGTATCGGCTTCCAAAGCGTTGATGCTCGGAGGCAGGTTGGCGACGTTCACCACGAGGGAGCGCGTTGCGGAGCCGCCGTCACCGTCCGTGACGGTCAGCCGCACCGCAAACTGGCCCGCGTCGGTGTAGATGTGGTTCACGCTGGTCAGGTCCACGCCAGAGATCTCGGGTGTCCCGTCGTCGAAGTTCCAGCGGTAGGTGAGCGGATCGGCCGCCCCGGCCGGGTCAGTGGCCGAGGCGGTGAATGGGAAGTCCTGGTTCTCGCCACCGGTTTGGCGGCCCTGAAGGAGATTCACGCTGGGGGCGAGGTTGGCGATCTCAATTTCAGCCTGGCGTCTGACCGCCTCGGTGCCGTCGCTGACGGTCAAAATCACGTCGTAGGTGCCGTTGTCAGCGTACGTGGGGTTGACGGTGGCTCCGGTAGCGGTCTGCCCGTTTCCGAAGTCCCAGCTGAAGCTGAGCTCGTCGGCACCGGGGTCGGTCGCCGCAGCCGTGAAGGTGAGGCGGGTGGCCTCGTTGCCCGTGGCGGGTACGTTGAAGGCTGTGATGGTCGGCTCGACATTCTCGGCGATGACGGTTTGGCCCACCACTGTGGAGCCTCCGTCGTCGTCGGCCACGACGAGCAGCAAGCTGTATCGACCCTCCTGGTTGTACGTGTGCGTGACCTCGGGTCCGCCGGCGGTCCCACCGTCACCGAAGTCCCAGGCGAATGTCAGGGGATCGTTGTCCCCGGCGGGGTCGCTGGCCGCCGCCGATGCCGCGAATCCCTGCCCTTCGTTGACAGTGAAGGGCACGTCAAAGTCGAACACGGTGGGGGGGAGGTTCTGTACCTCGATCTCCAGCGAGGCGCTGGCCTCGTCGTCGGCGTCACTGACAGTCAGGGTGAGGGTGTAGATGCCGCTCTCGGCGTAGGTGTGCTCAACCTCGTTGAGATCCACCGCGATGACGGGATCGGTGCCGTCGCCGAAGTCCCACTCGTAGGTGATTGTGTCCCCGCCAGGCTCGCTGACCTGGGAGAAGAAGGCGAAGTTCGCCCCCTCCGCCCCCAGCCTGTCGCCGTCGAGCTCGTTGATGCTGGGGCCTTCGCCGCCGACGTTGACGCCGCGCTGGGTCTGGGTCTGGCCACCGTCCTCGTCGGTGACTGTCAATCGCAGGGTGAAGACGCCGGCGTCTGCGTACGTGTGGGTGACCTCGGTTCGGTTGATGCCGGACACTGTGGGCGTGCCGTCCCCGAAGTCCCAGAGGTAGGTGAGCACGTCATCGCCCGGGCCGCCATCCAGGGACACGTCGGCGAGCACGCC
>CALBXO010000545.1 GCA_937890335.1 uncultured Pseudomonadota bacterium
TGCGGGTCGTGGACGCGGTCCCCGGCCCCATTCGCCTGCCCGGACACACGACGACGGACACCGACGTGACGCTGGTAGCCCAGGAGGCCGGTCGCTGGTTTCTGCACGGGTTCCGGGTTCAGGTTCGCGGGGCGCTGGGGCTCGTCGCGGTGGGCGAGTACGTCGCCACACCTGTGCCGCTCAAGTTCCTGCCGGACATCGGCTCTGTGCGCACCGGGGCGTTGCGAACCATGCGCAAAGGGGCCCGCGATCGCGAGGGTCTGCACATGGTACGGCGCAGCGGCTCCGGAGCCGATCTTCGCGAGCTGCGCGACCACCAGCATGGGGATCCGTTCCGGGCGATCGCGTGGAAGGCCACCGCCCGCACGGGGCGCCTGATGGTGAAGGAGTACGAGTCTGAGCTCGTGCTCAACAGCTATGTCTGCGTCGATATCTCCAGCACCATGCGCGGCGGCCGACGGACCGTGGAGACCGGTGAACACGGGCCGGGAAGCAAGCTGGACCACGCGGTGGAGTTGGCGGGGACCTACGCGGACAGCGTGCTGAGCCGCGGCGATCGCGTGGGCATGGTGACCTTTGACGAGCGCATCTACGGGCACATGCTCGCGCGGGATGGGCGTGCCCAACTCGGGCGCCTGCTTCAGCATCTGATCGGCGTAAGGCACGTCGTCGACGAAGACCTGACCGAGTACGGGCAGGCGGAGCTGGTGGAGCTGGTGGCGCAGTACCTGGCGGTCCAGGAGCGCCTCGATTTTCGTCGCAAGGACCCCGTGCCGCGCCACCGCGGCGTCGGCCAGGGCATGGACTATTGGACCTTCGCCCGCGAGGTGAAGGAGGCGCCCGAGAGCACGCCGTACGACGGGGAGCGCCTCGAGGCGTGGATACGCGCCGTGCTTCCGCACGAGAAGGAACGCTTTGACGACCGCACGCTGCACGCTGGCGTGTTGGGCGCCGACAACGTCGGGTTGCTGCGGAAGTTCTGCCAACTGCGCGGCATCGAGGTTCCCTACCGGCTGGAGACGCGCCTGGGTCAGAAGGAGCGCGGGCTGGTTCAATGCCTGGAGGAGGTCCTGGCCCACAGCCGGGATCCCACGTTGGTGCTCGTCATCAGCGACCTCTGCGGCATCATGAACACAGAGTTCATCGTGCGTGCGCTGCGGCTTGTGAAGTCCAAGCGCCACAAGGTCGCCTTTGTATCTCCGTTCACGCCTGACTACGTGGCGAAGCCGTCACAATCAGGCCGCGCGGCGGTCCTGCACGAGCTGTTCGCCCTGGCGGAAACGGACGACCGGCATCACGTCATTCGCGCCGTGGAGTCTCTTGGCGTCCCGGTCCTCACAATCGGCCCCGAGGAGAGCATGGCGAGCATTGCGCAGCGGCTGCGCCACTTTGGTTGGCGGTGATGAAACGTGGATGGATCATCGCGGGAGGGGCGATCGCCGCGCTCCTCGTTTTTGCTGGCGCGCTCGCCGCGACCATGGGTCCGGAGGGCGTACGCAGGGCGTTGGTGGATCTGCTCACGCCCCAGTACCAGCCTGAGGGCGATCCAAACGCGATGGTGCCGAGCTTCGTCGCGCCTGACGACACGCGGCGGCGGGTGGACGTGGCGCTGGAGAAAGTAGCCGGTGGTCTGACGCTGCCGGTGGACATCCAATTCGTCCCCGGTCACGACGTGATGCTCGTGCTCGAGCAGCACGGCAATGTCATGCGAATCGCCCAGGGAGAGCAGCGACAGGTTTTGCACCTGGATGTCGTCTCTGGCGGCGAGCGCGGGCTCCTCGGGTTGGCGTTTCACCCGAACTACGCGACAAACGGCCGCTTCTTCCTCAACGCGACAGTGGCCAGCGGCAAGGCCGAGAAGACCCAGATCACAATGTGGAAGGTCCCGCCCGGTGATGACCTGTCCACCGCCACGCCGGACCTGCTCGGCATCGTCCTGGAGGTGGACCAGCCGTACCAGAACCACAACGGCGGCCAGCTCGCGTTTGGTCCCGGCGGCATGCTCTACATTGGCCTGGGCGACGGGGGCTTTGCGGATGATCCCCACGGTCACGGGCAGAACACTGCGACACTCTTGGGATCGATGCTCAGGATTGACGTCGATCATCCGGCGGATGGCGCGCGCTACGGCATCCCGCCCGACAACCCGTTCGTCGGCCGGGAGGGGTACCGCCCGGAGATCTGGGCGTACGGGTTGCGCAACCCATGGCGCTACACGTTCGCCCCGGACGGGCGCCTCGTCGTGGCCGAGGTAGGGCAGGATCTCTACGAGGAGATCACGCTGGTTGGGCGCGGTGAGAACCACGGCTGGGCGGTGCGGGAGGCCGCGCATTGTTTCCCGCCGGACTCGGCCTGCGAGAGCGAGGGCATGGTCGATCCGCTGTGGGAGTACCCACGCGCCGAGGGCGCGTCGGTCACGGGTGGCCACGTCTATCTGGGGGAGGCCATTCCGGCGCTGCGCGGTCATTACGTCTTTG
>CALBXO010000546.1 GCA_937890335.1 uncultured Pseudomonadota bacterium
CTCCCATGGACATCATGATTCGACACGTCTCCATGCCGGCGCCCCCCTTCGTCCCGCCAGCCGGTATTCTGATCCCGCCGCTGCTGCAGGAGGCGGTGATGCGCTGTCTGCGCAAGGTGCCCGCGGAGCGGTTTGGCGCCGCGGCCGAGCTCAAGAGCATCGTGCTGGATGCCTCCGTCGAGCTGCGCGGTGAACCCGCCATCGTGGTGGCCCCCGGCGCGTCCGATACCCAGATGGACGCGGCGCGGGTCACGGATCCTGAGCGGCCCTGGACCGGCGAGCCGCCGGCCATCCGGCTCGACGTGCCCCTCGTTGCGCGGGAACGGGAGCGCCACGAGCTCCGGGCTGTGGTGCGCAGGGCCGCCGAGGAGGGCGTTGGCCAGGTCATCCTGCTCGAGGGGGAGGCCGGGGTCGGCAAGACCCGCATCGCGACATGGCTTGCGCACGGCCTGGCCGAGGCCGGCGCGGTGCGCTGGGTCGCCGGTGCGTTTCTCAAGGACGGTGGTGGCCTGCGCGGGATTCGGGACGCGTTGGAGGCGCTCTATGGCGTCCGCCACATGGCGCCGGAACAGGCTCGGCGGGTGCTCGCGTCCGCCGGTGGCGACCTGCTCGTGAAGTTCCTCCGGCCGCCCGAGGGTGCGTCGGCGCCGCCCCGTGGCGCGCGTGAGGCGTTGTTTGCGCTGTTCGTTCGGGTGGTCGAGGCCACCAGCGCGGAGGCACCGCTGCTCATCTTGCTGGACGATGTGCACTGGGCGGGGCCCGAGCTTGGCGAGCTGCTCGAGTACGTCGCCGTGGAAGCGCGCTACCGCTCGCTGCGCGTGTGTTTTGTCTGCACGTTGCGGCCGGAAGACATGGCGGCCAACCGCCCGCTGAGCGAGGCGTTCAAGCGCCTGTCGCGGTACGAGGGCGAGACTGTGGAGCGCGTGGCGCTTTCACGGTTTGGCGAGGGCGAGACGCGCGCGTTGATCCAGCAGGTGCTGCCGGCGAGTCCGACGCTTGAGGAGCACGTGGTGCACCGCAGCGCTGGCAACGCGCTCCATGTGATTCAGCTGCTCCGGTTCCTACACCACGAGGGGCTGCTGAGCTGGAACGTGACCGATCAGCGCTACGACCTGGACGGTACGCGCGCCATGGCGGTGCCGCCGGGGCTGGCCGACCTCTTGCTCCTGCGGGTGCGCCAGATCGAGGCGGTGCACGAGACCAATGGGGCCCTTCATGATCTTCTCGAACGCGGCGCAGTCCTCGGCGAGCAGTTCCTCTTCGACGCGCTGGCGGCCATGTGCGCGGACCTTGGTATTGGTGCCGTTGACGACGGCGTCGACGCGCTGTTGCAAGAGGGCGTTCTGCGGGCAGTGAAGGGCCACGGCGTCGATCTGCTGCGCTTTGATCACGCGCTACTGCGCGAGACGCTGCTGGAGCAATTGGCCGGCACCCGTCGCGTGCGCCGGCTCCACGAGCTTGCTGGCGCAGCGTTGGAGTCGACCCACGCCCGCGACCTGGATGCGGTGGCGTTTGACATGGCCAAGCACGCCGAGGCCGCGGGGCAGACCTCCCGCGCCTACGCGTTCTATCTCCGGGCGGGCAACGCGGCGCGGCGCGGCCGCCGGGTCCGCGACGCGCTGGCCTGCTACGAGGGGGCGTTGGCCGCGGCACCGGACGAGTCCGCGGCGCTGCTCGCCAGCCGGCGCATCGGCGACCTGCTCTACCGGCTGGGCGATTTCACGCGCGCGCAAAGAATGTTCCGCGACGTGCTGGAGTCTGAGCCCACCGAATTGACGGGCGAAGATCCAGAGCAGATCGTCCGCTCGAACTTTGGCCTGGGCAAGCTGGCGCAGGCCCGCGGAGACCAGGCGCAGGCGTTGGCGCACTACAACGCCGGGATCGAGATGGCGCAGGAGGTTGGGCTCGGCAAATGGGTGCGCGCGGGACGGATTGAGCGCCTGCGTCTGACGCACCAACAGGGTGACCTGGATCTGGCCGAGCGCGAGGCGGAGGCGATTCTGGCGGAGGCCGCGCGCACCGGGGACGGGTGGGGGGAGGCCGACGCGCTGGCCGCGCTGGCGAGAATCCTCGCCGCGCGCGGGTCCCGACGCTCCGACGAGCTGGCGGTCCGTGCACAGGAGCTCTTTGCGGCACTTGGCTCAGACGACAATGTGGCCACGGTCCTGCGGGACCGAGCGCAGCAGGCCCGCACCCGTGGGGACGCACCGGCGTCCGCGCGGCTGTTTGCCGAAGCGCGCACCCGGTTTGAGGCGCTGGGAGACCGAGCCGAGGTCGCGCGCTGTCTCAATGGCCTGGGGGAGGTCGCCCGCCAACTGGGCCGCCTGGGCGTGGCCCGCAGCGCGTACGCGCGCGCAGCCGAGACCTTCCGCACTCTCGGTGCTCGCAGTGACCTGTCCATTGCGCTCGCGAACCTGGGCATGACGGAGCTGGCGCAGGGGGATCTGGACGCGGCAGAGGGCTTCCTCGCGGAGGCGGAGGCGGAGTCCGAGCTGCTGGCGCATCCGTACATCACGCTGGGTATCACCGCGAACCTGGCCCTGGTGCGTGCCCGACGTGGCGACTGGATCGCCGTGGAGGCGGTCGCGGCGCGGCTGCTCCCCGAGTTTGCCCGATTGGACATCGCCGATCCGGACTACGCCGGGCCTCTGCGTGAAGTCGCTGCGCTCGCCGCCACAGCCGGCATGGAGGATCTCGCGGCGCGCATCAGCGACCGCGCAGAACGCATGTGGGCCGCCCTGGCCGAACTCTCCGAAGAGCCGGAAGATCTCGGCTAGTCCCGGAAGAAGCGAAGATTTCGTTGCGAGGGCGGTGTATCCGCGTCCGCAGCAGGAATCTTCGCTTCTTTCGGGGCCAGTACCCCGACCCGAAGTCTTGTCCTGTATGACATTGCCTCCCGTCGGCAAGCCGGCCAAGCAACACCGCCTTCCGCGCGGCCTTCGGCCAACGATGCTGCGGCATCGCCGGCCTACGACCGCACGAGATTCGGCGCTGTTTGTCTCGCCCTGGCTCGGTCCGGCACTGTGATACAGGCTCCAGGCTGACGCTGGCGGAGAGTTACAACACGGAGTACTAATTGTGGGCGGGCTCAGCGACCGCCACCGGGTCGCGCCACAGGCAGAGGAACACTGTGAGGACCAACCAGCGGACGCCAGGCACCGAGCTTCTTCTCGCAGACGGCGAGGCGAGGTTCCGGGAGTTGGTGCAGCACTCGCCGTATTGCATCCACGAGATCGATATGGCGGGGGCTCTGACCTCGATGAACCCCGCGGGGCTGCGGATGATGGGTGTCGATTCCGAGTCGGCCATCATCGGCATGCCCTACCTGGATGCGGTGGGCGACACGGACCGCCCCCGTGTAGCCTCGCTCCTGGCGCGAGCCCTTTCTGGTGAGCCGTCCGAGTTTGAGTTTGAGGCTGTGAATGGACTGTACTTTCGGTCCACATTCGTGCCCATCCGCTCCGGGGCGGACAGCGTCGTAAGGCTCATGGGGCTGACGTTGGACGTGACGGAGCGCACTGTGGCGCAGCTGCGGCTCGCCGAGCTCAACAAGAGTCTGGAAGACACGGTTGCCCAACGCACGCGTGAATTGGTGGAGGCGAACCAGGAGCTGACACCGAGCAACCGTGACCTGGCGCAGTTCGCCTACGTGGCCTCGCACGACCTGCGCGCGCCCCTGCGCACGATGTCGGGGTTTGCAGCAGTGCTCGCGAACGAGTTGGAGCTCGACGGAGAGCAGCGACGCCACTTCCAGTTCATCGTTGAAAGCGCTGGCAGGATGGAGAGTCTGGTCGAAGCGCTGCTCGTCTATTCTCGGGCGGGCGGCGACCTGAAGCTGAGCAGCGTGAATCTGAACGAAGTCCTCGGCGAGGTCCTCTCGGACCTGGCGTTGCAGGTCCGAGAGTCTGGGGCGACCCTCGATGTTCAGAAGTTGCCGTCTGTGCGCGCCGATGCAGAGCAGATCCGACGCGTCTTCCTCAACCTGGTCTCGAACGCCCTGAAGTTCAGGGGCGACCGGCCGCTGCGGGTCCGCGTCGGGGCGCGTCAGATTGAGGGGTCGTGCTGCGTCGAGGTCGAGGACAACGGGATCGGAATCGAACCCGGCGAGGTGGAACGCGTCTTCGACATGTTCCGGCGGGTCCACTCCCAGACCAAGTACGAGGGCACCGGCATCGGCCTGGCGCTCGTGCGTCGCATCGTCGATGCCCATGGTGGCTCAGTCGAGATCGAGTCTACACCGGGCGCAGGCACCACGTTCCGCCTGTACCTGCCGAGCGATGGCTGAGGCGCAATCTGGCCGGAAGTTCCGGCCGGAACCCACGGGGCCTACTCGAAGCCGAGGACCGTGTAGGTGAAGATGGCGTTGATCGCGTCGTTCTGGTGGATGTGGTAGCTCGTGTAGATCACCTCACCCTCGCCTTTCTTGAAGCTCATCAGCACCGGGATGTCGCGCAGTAGCGCGCCTCGGGTGGTGTTGGCGTCTGTGCTGAGGAATACGCGCACGTCGTCGTTGACGGCGTCGACCACGGCCCAGTTGGGGTAGTCGAACTGGATTGTGACGCGGTCCTCGCCCAGCGCCGCCGCCAGCTCAGGGTCCTGGACTCTGGCCGTCTGGTACCCCTCGGCGCCCGCCAGCACGTCGAGCTGTGCGCGGTCGTCCTGGCCGTGAAAGTCTATGTAGCCGGGGAACGGCTCTTCCACGAAGAGCCAATCCCAGTCGGACACATACATGCGTCCGCCTGACTGGACGTAGGAGTCCACGTTGGAGCGGATGGCGTCCAGGACCTGGCGGTTGTCGAAGATCCCCTGGAACGTGGTCCCGCAGTCCATGAAGATGACATCGTAGTCGTTCATCCTGCCCAGGTCGCCGAGCAGCTCGCGGGCGCCGTTGTTGGACGGGAACCCCTCGTAGAGGTCGTAGGTGAAACCCAGGTGGTCGAGGACGATCTCGACCTGGTCGTACTCACCGGTGACCACGGCGATGTTTGTGCTCTGGTCAAAGCAGAAGTCCCCGAGCGGGATCGTGGTCGTCTGTCCGGCGACGACGGTCACCTCGAAGTCCGCCTGGTACGGGCCCTTCTCCGCGTGAACGTTGTACGTGCCCTCGCCGACACCGACGAGCACGAAGTAACCCTCGGCGTCTGTCTGCGTGCTCACGGTATGCGCGTTGTTGTTGCAGTCGGTGTAGGTGACGCTGACGGTGGCGCCCACGACCCAGAAGTCGCCGCTGGGTGCGCAAAGTCGGCCGTTGATGTTGCCTGTGGGGTCGCCGCAGTCCGTGAGGATCGGGTCGTCCGGCACGTCGGGGTCGTCGTGTGTGCAGATGCGCCGGTCGTCCTCCTCGTAGCAATCCCATCCCGGGTCGTCCGTGGGGGTGTCCGGCTCGTCGGTGCAGACTTCGCGATTCCGGTCCGCGTCGAATGTGCAGTCCCAGTCGTCATCCCCGCCGTCGGGGTCATCGCCGCGGGTGCAGTCGCGGCCTTCCGGGTGCGTGTCGCAATCCCAGTCGTCGTCGCCGTCCGGAGTGCCGCCGTCCGCCTCGTCCTGGAAGCAGTGTCGGCCCTGCGCGTCGTCGTAGCACTCCCATCCGTCGCCGCCGTCTGGGGTGTCGCCGCGGCTGTCGGGGTCCTCGTGACAGGTCCGGGTGTCGCCGTCGGTGACGCACTCCCAGTCGCCGCCGTCCGGTGTGTCGTCGCGGTGCTCGGGATCGTCCGAGGTGCAGGTGGTGCCGCTGGCGTCGTCAAAACAGTCCCAGCCGTCGCGACCGCCGGCGTCGTCGGTCCGGTCGCAGATGGTGCCGTCCTCCGTGAAGCGGCAGTCCCACTCGTCACCGCCCCCCGGGTCGTCGGTGGTGCAGTGGCGCGTGCCGTCGGCGTCGTCGTAGCAGTCCCAGCGGGTCCCGCCGCCGCCGGTGTCGTCATCGCGCCAGCAGGTGGTGTAGCCCGGGCGCACATCGTCGGAGCACTCCCATCCGTCGCCGCCGTCGGGCCGATCGGGGCGGCTGCGCTCGCAGACCGTGCCACGCTCGTCCTCGTAGCAGATCCAATCCTCGCAGGACTCGGGGTTGTCCTGGTAGTTGCACTGCGGTGTGCCGAACAGGTCCTCGTTGCCGCCATTGTTGGCGCCATTGTTCTGGTCGGGCCCGGTCTCCGTGCCTGGGCCTGCGTCTTTGGTCGACGAACACGACACGGCGCTCAGGGCCGCGAGGGCTGCCAGGACAACAATCGGATTACGCATGCTTCGCTCCACCGCTCGGTCACACCACGGTAGCAGTCAACGCAAGGAACGCGCCAGTCGCCGCTGGTTTCGCTGCGCGCCGGCGGCGCTCCTGAAGGCCGGTGCAGCCCGTGGCGGTGGCGGGCCGACGTGGCGCGTCTGGTAGGGACAGCTGACCACGATCTGAGGCAGGTGCGCCACAGAAAGTGCGCCAGACCTGGCCGAGGTTAGTCCGGTCAGCGCCGGAGGGAGCTGCCCCGGCGGCGCAGGGACACGAGGCCGAGGAGGCCCGCCAGCAGGAACAGGGGGAGCGCCGACGTCCCATGAACCGTGGCGCAGCCCTCGTCCTTGGCCGCGGCCGTCTCGTCGGGCTCGGGTTCGGGTTCCATCGGCTCATGGCAGACGTTGGCCGCGCAGTTCTCGGCCGGGCAGCCACAGACGAGCGTAGGCAGGCAGTCCAGATCCTGGGTGCAGTTCTCAAACGCGCCGCGGTTACGCATGCCGCCGCCGTTGTTTCCACCGTTGTTTCCGCCGTTGTTGCCGTTGTTCGCCCCGTTGTTTCCGCCGTTGTTTCCGCCGTTGTTGCCGCCGTTGTTTCCGCCGTTGTTGCCGCCGTTGTTGCCGTTGTTCTCGTCGGGGCGGGCTCCGGGATGGAAATCCCTGGCGCACTCCGCCTCCTCGGGCACGAGCGAGTAGTCGCGTCCCGTGACGTAGAGGTCGCACATGGCCAGTTGGTCGTCAGCGCCGAGCATGCGCCTGTCGGCGATGCCGATGGTGAACCCGCCCCGCATGACCGCGTTGGGGTCCTCCGAGTCGCCAAGCCCCATGGCCAGTCCAATCTCGCGCGTGACCACGGACTGGATGTCGAATTTGGTGGCCTCGGTGGTGTCGGACGTGGACCACTCGACGTTCGTGTCGTTGAGCGCGATGCCAAACTCCATGATCTCGCCGGTGCTCGTGTCCCACAGGATCCGGGCGCGGGCGAGCACCGATGGGTCCCCCTCCCATCCGTTTTGGACGAAGGTCACCATGTTCTTCTGATCGAGGAAGCGGCGCGGGTCGTAATTGGTCTGCTCCACGTCGATCTCGCCGGCGTAGACGAACTCGACGCCGAGCCCGCCCTCACAATCGGCGCCCCCCCAGGTCTGGAAGGCGGCCTGGATTGCCTCGAACTC
>CALBXO010000547.1 GCA_937890335.1 uncultured Pseudomonadota bacterium
GGCACCACGGGCGCACACACCTGGGTGCAGGTCATTCTGCACGAGGGCCACAACCGGCAGATCCGTCGCATGGCGGAGGCGGTAGGCCACACGGTGCTCAAGCTCCGGCGCGTCGCCATTGGTCCACTGCAGCTGGCGGACCTCAAGGCCGGCCAGTGGCGCGGGCTGTACACGGACGAAGTGCAGGCCCTGTACGAGCTGACTGGCGGTGAGGTCCCCAAGGGCCTCAAGCATTCGGACACGCTGATGCCGGCCCGACCCGCGCCCAAGCCCCGCCGCAAGAGCAAGAAGCAGCGGGGCGGCAAGCGCAATCGGTAGCGCCCGGCGCTGTACACGTCCCAGGGCCGCGGCGCGCTGTCCGCGGGGGAGTCGTCACGCCGGCGGTCGAGCCAGGCTCACTTGAGAGTCTTCTCGATGGTGTCCTCGGCCCTCCGAAGGGCCAGGCGCTCCAGCACCTTTCGAACCTGCGGAAAGGGGACGATGACGGAGTCCAGGGCCGCGGACGGAAACAGGACGAGAGTTCCAGCCTCCAGCCCAGCGACCGTCGCCGTGGCGGGCATCTTGTTCAGGAAGCCCACTTCGCCGAAGTACGCCCCTGCATTGAGGACTTTGAGCTCAAGGTGCTCGCCACGCATGCCAGTGGTGAACACCCGAACGCTGCCGGAGACCATCAGCGCGAGCCCCGTGACCGCGCAGCCCTCCTCCACGACCACTTCGTCCGCCGCAAAATCGCGCGCCTCCGCGCAGTCCACGACCGCCGCTCGCGCTTCGTCGGACAGGCTGTGGAAGAGCATCGTCTTGGCGACGACTTCTCGGATCTCTTCCTTGGACAGGGTCATGTGCCACTCCGTGTGGTCAAAGTAGCTTATCCCGTTCGATTACGTCCCTGACGCGGTCGTTGGCGGCGATAAGCCGGTACAAAACGTGGTCGCGACGATCCATCGCACGACCGGCGGTCAACGCGGACAACGCCTGGTCGACGATGCGCCTCTCCAACCCCAGATCGGCATCATCCCCGACGTCGCCGATCTCGCCAAGGTTTTGCCCCGCCGGGTCCCCCAGCGAGCGCGCCAACGCCACCAGAGCATCGACCGCGTCGTCGGTGCGCCCCATTGCCGAGAGGATCGTAGCCCGCGCAAAGTGTGCGTCGGGTTCGTCGACCTCGTCGAGCCCAAGGGCTGCCTGCGCCGCGTCCAGTGCGGCGGCCAGGTCCTTGGCAGTGGGATCGAAGCTGGCGACACCGGGAAGCTCTCCCAGGTGCGCGCGGGCCAGGCGGACCAGCGTCTGCCGACGAATCATGGCGTAGGTGGGAGCGCTGGGGTCGAGCCCGTCGAGGGCGTGCGCGAGCCACTCGATCAGCCCGTCGCGGTCGCCTTCGCTCTCCGCCCTGCCGGCGCGGTCCAGCGCGCTGGACGCGTCCACCGCAGGCGCGTGGGCTGGTTTGTGGTCCTCGAGGGCAAAGTTGTGTTCGGCGTCTAGAATCGGGGTGGCGTCCGCGCTGCCAAGCAGTCTGGACTCAGGCTCGAGCGCCGGCAGGCCAAATGGGTTGCTGTCGGAGCGAAATCCCGACATGCGCGCGGGCGGTGGGACCATCCGCGCGCGAGCCGGGCGCTCCCCGCTGGACAGTGGAAAATCCTCGCCGGGCCACGACGAGTCAGCGCCGCTGCCGGCCAGATCCCCCGGTCGGCTCAGGCTCGCGACCTTGACGGTCATCACATCGGAGGACGCGGCGCCGCGCAGCCCGTCGGCCTCGGCCAACAACATCTGCTGTTCGGACTCGTCGAGCAGGAACGCCGCCATCGCCTCGAGGTCCTCGGCCAGATCCTGCGTCGTACCTGCCTCTCCCTCGGTCAACAACCTGCGTCCCAGCGCGATTCGCGCGCTCAGAGCGTCCACGTTCTCAGGCCAGAGGCGGCGCGCGTGATCGTAGAGCTCCAGCGCGTCTTTTGGTTTCTGTGCCCGCTCCGACAGAGCCGCCGCGTCGTAGAGAATCTGACTGACGGGGTACCGCACCGGCTCGGCGATCTCGTCAGCGTCCAGCGAGCTCGCATCGATGGACCCGTCAAACGCACCCGGTCGCCCCACCAGGAGGCCCAGCTCGCGACCGAGCACCGCGATCGCGTCGTCGTACCGGCCCAGCTGCGGCAGCAGCGCCTTGAGCGCGCCGATGGCCGTGGTGTCCACCGGAGAGTCGGCCAGGAGCTCCTGCCAGAGCGCCACGGCCTCTCCACGCGCGGAGGTCGCCGAAGGGGTCACGGCGGGATCGCTCTCAGCCCGCTCAGCGTGTCGCTCGAGCATCGCCGCGAACTGCCGGAGCACGTCCCAGCGGGTGATGTCCAGGGGGTCCATGGCGGCGGCCAGGTCCCGCAACGTCGTCAGCGCCCGCCCTGTGTCGCCGCGCCGCCCCGCCAGGCGCGCCAGTGCTTGTGCAGCCGGAGCGATGCCGGGGTCCAGGGCCAGCACGTCGAGCAACACGCGCTCGGCCTGTTCCGGATCGTCGAGCCGCTCCTCGAGGACCTCGGCCAACAAGAGCCCGTAGACCTTGCGCATGTCGTCGTCCACGGCGTGGGCGATGCGACCAGCGTACACCCGACCGAGGCCGTCCGCGTCGTCCAGATCCTCGTAGATGCCCTCGAGCGCCGTCAGGACGTCCATGGTAGCCCCAGCGCCGTCGGGCTCGAGGGCCACGGCCTCTTCGAGCCGCTGTCGGGCCGCCGCGGTGTTCTCCAGATCGTAGTAGTAGACCTGACCGAGCTCTGCACAGAAGACGGCCCGGTCCGCCGACTCCAGGTCGGGCAGGTACAGCGCATTCTCCAGCGCGTCCCGCAGCGCCTCCGGGTCGCCCGCCTGCCGGGCGCGATGAAGGTTGGTGAAGATCTCCCGGTTCAGAGAAGCGACGGGGCGCGTCGCGGAGGACGGTGGCGGCTTGTCCGACGTCTGGAGCGGCGCCTCTGGCGCGGGCGCGGGCGCGAGCGCATCTGGCGGTTCCGACTCGACTTCCTCCCGCGCGGGGGCCGGCCCAGCTTGTGGCTGCGACGCGACCACTTCGGCCTCCTCGGAGCCGGAAGAGGAGGGAGCCGGAATCGAGATCTGCGTGCCCGCCCGCGGCTTGCTCAGACGGCTGAGTACGGCGCGACTCTCCGCCAGGGAGGCCGGCTCCACCTGGACGCTCGCGAGCCGCTGGCGGAACCCGTCGAGGTCGCCAATCGCATGGGCGAGGTTGTTCCCGATCTCCTCGGCGAGCCCGGCGACGCTCTCGTCGGACCTCGGGATCGCGACCCCCTCGGCGTCGTCCAGCGACGGCAGTTCGACGTGGGGACTGTCGGCCTCGGGGCCCTCGGCCGGCACCGGGGCGGCGGTCGCGGCGGCGGGAAGGGAAGGCGCGTCTGGCTTTGGCGCCGGCGTGGACGGGGGCGCAGTGCTGGAGGCCGGCGCAAACCGTGCCAGGCGCTCGTCGACCCGCGGATCGGTTCGAATTGCGGCGGCGCGGCGGTAGAAGGCCTCGGCACGCTCCACGTTCTCGAGCCGCTCGGCGCACAGGTCCCCGGCTTCCAGCCACGCGGCGTGCCTCTCGTCGGGCTCTGTTGCTACCTCGCCAAGCCGCTCCAATGCGGCCAGAAGCGCCCGCGGGTCTGCACCGGAGGCCGACGCCCCGCGCTCCGCCTCCACGAGTGCCGCCGCGATGTCGGGTTGGGCCGGTCGAAGGGCCTGTGCGCGGCGCAGCGTGATCACCCCGGCACCGGGATCCCGCAGGGGGCCCGACTGGAGCTGACCGAGCCGCAGCAGCACGCGCGCCCGCGGTACCCGATCCTGGATGCGGGCATCGACGTCCATGAGCACATCGCGCAGCTCGGCGTACCGCCGGTCCCTGCCCAGCAGCTCCGAGAGGTGATCCAGCGCTCGCTCCCGCGAGGGATCGATCTCCAGCGCGGTGCGCAGGTGCGACACGGCCTCGGACGCCACCCGCAGGACCTCGTCAAAGACCACGGCGAGGCGCTCATGCATCTCACACCGTCGCGCCGGCTCCAGCGCCTCGGTGTCGAGTTCGGCCCGGTAGAGATCCAGGAGATCCTCAGGGCGGCCGGAGCGGCGCAGGTACGCGTCCAGGAACTCAAACGACGGACAAACCCCCGCGAAGGGTCCCGCGTCCGGGTGTCTGCGGAACGCCAAAGCGCGCCGGTGGTGCGACGCCGCCGCCTCCTCCTGCTCTCGCGCTGCCGCGACGGCCGCCGCCTTGAGGTGCACCGCGCGGGCATCGCTGAGCGCGTCGCGGCGGGCCTCGGCGGAACCGGCAGTGTCGAGTTCGGCCTCTACCAATGGCACCAGCTTTTCCACGAAGCCCAGCGCCGCGTCGGGCTGCGACAGGCTCATCGCGAGATCGATACCGAGCTGCAGCCCCTTCTGGTGAGCCGGCGAGTGGACCAGGGCGCGCCGAACACTGACCAGCGCGCTCTCCGGCTCTCCGAGCGGCCCGGCCCACAGCTGCGCAATGCGCAGATGCAACCGAGACGCCTGGTCGTCGTCGCCCCGGTCCAGGGCCGCGCGCGCGGCGCTCCCAAAGACCTTGAGGGCGCGCAGCGGCTGCTCGTCCAGCGCGTAGGAGTCGCCCATGCTCACCAGGGCGTCCACGCGGGCTGGGTCCAACGCGAGGATCTTCTCCAGGTAGAGGCGCGCCTCCACCAGATCGTGGCGCCGGTGCATCAGCAGGTGCGCCAGCTCCTGGTAGATGGTCACCAACGCCTCGCGCTCGGTGACCAGGGTGCTCAATCGGCGCAGCGCGTCGGTGAGCTCCTCCGTTCGATCCAGCTCGTAGTAGAGATCCCGCAACATCTCGAGCGCGCGACGGTCGCGCGGAGCCTGCGCCAGCACCTCCTGCAGAACGGCGACCGCGACCTCCGGCTCCGCCCGCCGGACCACGGCAGCGTGCGCCAACAGACACGTCAATAGATCAGCCGTCTCCGCGCGCGCACGCAAGACGGTGGCCAGACGTTTGTAGGCCTGCGCCGCGCGGTCGCGCTCGCCGCGCAGCAGGTGGATCGTCGGGGCCGCGGTAAGCGCACACACATCGTCAGGGTCTGCGCGGAGGAGCTCTTCGACCAACACCTTGGCCTCGACGACAAACGCGGCGCCGGGGGACGCCAGGAGGGCATCGAGCAGGCGCGAAGTGACGGACCGATGGGCGCCGTAGATCTCGCGCAGCCCCTGAAGAGCCCCCACAGCGGCCTCGAGCTCGCCGTTCCAGAGCGCCTCGTCGGCGGCCTTGCACAGATCCCGCGCCTCATAGGCACCGAGCGCCTCGGCAGCGCCGCGTCCAGACGCCGCGTCGCCGAGGGTGTCACGGGCCAGCACGTCTTGCTGGGACAGCGCCGTGCGCGCGGAGAGCGTCAGCGCGCCGGGCTGGATCCGGACCGACTCCAGGCGAACGGCGCTCAAGTCGGGCAGCTTCCACCCGGCGCGGGGGAACATGGACAGGAGCCCGAGCTTGAGCGGTCGAAGCTCGATCAGATCGCCCCGATGGGCCACGTCGAAGGCCCGTCCGCGGCCGGGGCGGCCCAGGGACTCCGAGGCCAGCAGCCGTGCGATGAGCTCGCTGACGAGCAGTCGCGCCGGGTACGGAACCGGCCCGTAGGCGCGCACGTCGTGAACCAGAACGTGGATCACATCGCCGCGCGCGGGCTCCGGGCGCATGGCACCCAGCTTGAAAGTTATCCAGGTATCGGACCCCATGCTGGTCAACCGGACGACCGCATGGGCGGCGCCGTCGCCAAAGCGCAGCTGCAGGTCGTAGAAGCCCTCCACCTCGTCCAGCGCGCGCCCCAACGCCGCCAGCAGGCCGGACTCACTGATCGTCATCCGGATTTCGCGGACGTGGCACCGCGTGTTCCTGAAGCGGCCTACACCACCCCGCGCATCGAACGGAAAGGAGAGGTCCGGAATCTCCATGCGCAGGGCGTCGAGAGTCGCCCAGTCGCCCAGGCGCCGATCGCGGGCGCTCAGGTATCCGTGTCCGAAGAGGAAGTCGAGGTTCAGGCCAAGGGGGCGCATGGCGGGATAGTACGCTGGCAGGCCCGGTTCAAAAAGCATTCAACATTTGGAACCGGGCGGTCGATGGCATTCACAGAAGATTCCCGCACCTAACGCGACGATGAACGATAGGAGGAGAGCTGTGGCGGCGATGCAACCCGATGTGATGAAGAAGCTGGAGCGGTGTAAGCGGTTACCCAGCCTACCGGCCGTGGCAATGGAAGTCCTGCGGCTTTGCCAGCAGCCCGAGTTCTCCATGCAGGACCTGGCAAACATCATCTCCAAGGACCCGGCGCTGAGCGCCAAGATCCTCAAGGTGATCAACTCGCCCATGTTCAGCCTGGCCCGCGAGGTGACCACGGTTCGGCAAGCGGTGATGTGGCTCGGGGTTCAGTCCGTGCGCACGCTCGCGCTGAGTTTCAGCCTCGTCAAGGGGCTCAAGTCCTCGGGCAAGGGCGGGTTCGACCACGAGCGCTATTGGAAACGATCCATCATCTCAGCGGTGGCGGCCGGCGAGCTGGCCAAACATCTGGACTGCGCGCAATGGGAGGAGGCCTTCCTCGGCGCCCTGCTCCAGGACATCGGAATGCTGACGCTCAAAGCCGCGCTCGGCACCGAGTACGACGAAGTGTACAACGAGTCCGCCGGAGACCACCTCGCGCTGACCGAGCTCGAGGCGCAGAGATGGGGCGCCGACCACAGCGCCGGTGGTGCGTGGCTGGCCACAAAGTGGAACCTGCCCAATGTGCTGCACCAGGCGATGGCACACTCGCACGCCGAGACGCTCGACGAAGACGAGGTCGAGGACGGCGAGATGCGCAAAGTGGTGCTGTCCGTCGCCCTCAGCGGCTGGCTGGCAGACATCTGGATTCACGACGACACCATGCGGGCGACACAGGTCGCCAGCGACCGGGCGTCGTCGCTGCTCGGACTGCCGGGCTTTGCCCTCGAGCCCATCCTGGACTCCATCGCCGAGCTCCTTCCGGAGACCTCCGCGCTGTTCGACATGAACATCGGCTCGGCCGACGACGTTGCCGACGTGCTCGCCGACGCTCGTGAGAGCCTGGTCATGCTCAGCGTCCAGACGGCCCAGCGGGCCAAACAGGCCGAGCAGACGGTCGATAAACTGCAGCAGCGCGCCCTGGCGCTCGAGGACAAGTCCCAGAGGGATCCCATGACCGGCCTCTACAACCGACATCGGATGGAGGCGGCGCTCGACGCCGAGTTCGAGAGATCCCAGCGCGACGGCATCCCGCTGAGCGTGATCTTCTGCGATGTGGATCACTTCAAGAGCGTCAACGACAACCACGGACACCAGGCGGGCAACGCCGTGCTCATCGACGTGGCCAAGATCGTCGAGACCGAGGTCCGCAAGGCTGACATCGTCGCGCGCTACGGTGGCGAAGAGTTCGTCGTGGTCCTGCCCGACGCCAGCGCCGAGATCGTCCGCATGGTCGCCGAGCGAATTCGGGAGAAGGTGGAGCGCCACCCGTTCGAGCTCCCCAATGGCAAGATCCTGCGCTGCACGATCTCGCTCGGCGGCGCGACCAACCACGAGACCGCCACATTCGATCACCAGGACGCCCTGCTCCACGCGGCCGACGAGTGCGTGTACGCCGCCAAGCGTACCGGCCGCAACCGCGCTGTCATCCAGGGCGACGCCGCCTGCAACCTGTCCGTAGCCTCATGATCTCGCCCGGATCGGCTCGCGCTTGCGGGCCTCCGGGCAAACAGTGTGCGTAACACCCGGTTGACATCCCACTCTCACCTCGCGAACATCCTTATGGGCGAAACCCTACTTTGCGAGTGCGGGAGCAGCGGTGGAATCGAGGAGCCAGGCGTGGAACCTGCTTGGCCCTGAATTAGAGGCGCGCCGATGGCGCCTCGTTGACGGGCTTCTTGGCCGCTTGTCGCCAGAAATGGCGATGGCGACATACGCCGCTGCAACCTTGCGGTGGTTTGACACACACCTTCTGACAACTTTGCTCGACGGCAGGGTCGAGGAAGTATTCCTGCTGCACCAGCAGCTGGAGACCTTTCCGTTCATCCGAACGCACCCGCGCGGGCATTCCATGCTGCCAGGGCTGCGCAAGACCTTCCGACGGCACCTGGCAAAGACAGATCCGGGCCTGCTCCGGCTGCTGTCGAGCCGCGCCGTAGACGTGTTTGCCACGTCCGATGATCCGCTGATCCGCGTGGAATACCTGACCCATCTCCTCTTCTCCGCGCCCGAGCGCTTCGTCCCGTCGTTCCGGCTCGCGCAGATCGGCCAGGCGCCACTTCACAACGATCTCTTCGTGGGGCTGCAGGATCTGGCCGTAGAGGCCTCTGCTCTGGCGGACGCCGGGATGCTCGGCGCTTCGGGGCCGGCGTACGCCTACTTCCTGGCCGGACTGCGCCACGAGGCGGCGGGTCAGCGCGAACGGGCCCGCAAGGTCTACGCGCAGACCACCACCCATCCAGGAGTGGATTCCTGGCTGGAGGAGACATGTCGTGCACGCCTGCGGGCGCGCGTCTCGATGGAACGCTCTGTCGCCGTCGTGATTGGAATCGGCGAGTACGGCTTCGGCATCGAACCTCGTCCGGGCGTCCGACGCGAGGCGGAGGGTGTCGCCGAGCTGCTCACCGATACGTACCACCACGAGCTGCTCACCCTGTTCGGAGCCAACGCGACCGCTGCGAACATCCTGGGTTTGCTCGAGACCGTGCTGCCACGACGCCTCTCGCAGGGCGATCGCCTCCTGTTCTACTTCGCGGGGCGCGGCGCGACCTCGTATGGAGACAAACCGACCAGCTACCTGGTCCCCTACGACGCAGATCCAAGCGACGAGAGCACGTTCATCCCACTGCGCGCGCTGCTCGAGGTCCTCAGCGTGCTGCCGTCCAACCACGTGCTCGTGATGCTGGATGGCGGCTTCCCTGGACCCGTGCTCGACAAGGGGCTCACAGAGCCGGAAGTCGGGCGGGTCTACAGTCAGCAAGCCCGTCTACTACGACGTCGACGTTCATTTCAGGTAGTCGCCTCCCACCAACCCAACACGACCCCCGGCCGCGTCTCCCAGAACGGCGAACTCGCAGTCAGCTTTGGAGAAGCCATACGTCGGGGCGTGTCCGGCGAGGCGTCGCTGGACCGGTTTGGGGTGCCGCGCGCCAGCGGCCTGATCACCGGCGCGTCGCTCGCGCGCTACGCCCAGCGTCTGACCACCGGCGGCGGACCTTCCGTGAGTTTCTGGTCGTTCGACGGCCACGAGGGCGGCGAGTACCTCTTCCAGCTACCGGGCTATGAGGCGCTGCCTCCGGCGCCACCTCTGGTCGCTACCCAATCACCGTACCTCGGCGCGCGCCCGTACGGGCTGGCAGACGCCGAGAGGTTCTACGGCAGGTCTGAGGCGATCATCCGCCTGGAGCGTCGCATCGAGACCGCGCCGCTCACCGTACTGGTCGGCCCGGGAAGTTGCGGCAAGACGAGCCTCGTCGCAGCGGGACTCATCCCCCGGTTGCAGGCCGCCCGTCCGCGCACGGTAACGACACTCGGAGTCGCCAGCATCGGCACGGACCCCTGGGCCAATCTGGCCGCGGGCCTCGGAGGTGACTCGGGCGCTACGGGATCGGTGCGCGGACACCGCGAGGCCTTCGTCCGCGCGATGGAGGCCGCACTGGAGGGCATCGAGGGGCCTGCGCTCTTCGTCGTGGATCAGTTCGAGCGGCTGCTGCACCACGCCGACCGCGAGACCCGCGCTGGGATTCTCGACGCACTGGCGCAGTGCATCACGCGGTTCAAAGACGTGCTGCGCGTGCTGCTCGTGGTCGATGTGGCCTACGAACACTACGCCTGGGAATGCCCGCTGATGCCCTGGTGGGCCAGCGGACGGATTCCTGTTCCGGCTCTGGAGCGCACGGACGTACAGGAGATCATCGAAGCGCCCGCTGCGAGCTGCGGTGTTGCGTTTGAGCCGCCCGATTTTGTCGGCCGACTCACGGACGAGGTCCTTCAGGTCCCCTCGGGATTGGCGCTGCTGTCGTGCGCGCTTCAGGAGATGTATTTCGAACTCGTCGCGCGGACACACGGGGAAAACCCCGGTGACACCACGGTCGAGTGGACCATCACCGAGAACGACTACCGCGAGATTGGCGGCCTCTACGGCGCCGTCTGCCGGCGGGCTGAACGTGCTTTTGAGGCCCTCGACAGGGGAATGAACGTGGTCGCGCGGCGCACGCTCGTTCGGCTCGTCACGATGACCGGCCACACCGCTGTGCGCCGCTGCGTCCCCGTCTCCCAACTGCTGCCCGAGGACGCGGAGGAGGCGTCCCGGACACTCCGCGCCCTGGACCTCTTCACCGAGGCCGGCGCGCTGGCCCGGGTCGAGTCCAACGGAACCGTCGCCTACGAGCTCGCCCACGACATCCTCTTGACCAGCTGGCCGCGGCTGGCGCGTTGGCTGCTGGACGAAGAGCAATCCATCATCCTGCGCGAGGACCTCGGACAGAACGCATCGGCGTGGAACAAGAAGCGGAGCCGAGCGCTGCTCTGGCACTCGGACCCCCGCATGGACCAGATCCGAGCCGCCGTCGAGAGCGATCCGCATTGGTGCAACGCCACCGAAGCGGCGTTCGTGCGCGCGTCCCTGCGCGAGGCCGGAAGCCGCGCGCGCCGCAGTCAGGTGCTGCTTGGACTTGGTGCGCTGGCCACGGCCGCAACCGTAATCGCCATCGCCGTGGCGGTGGTTCAGATGCGCAAGGCCAACGACGCAGACCACGAGATCGTGGGCCTGAAGGCGTCCCTGGCCAGTCAGATGCAGATCGCCGAGGAGCAAGCCAAACAGGTGACCCAGCTCGAGCAGCGATGGGTCTCAGGGCAGTTGATTCTGCGCGCCCACGACGCCCGCGAGGACGGCGATCCATTGCTTGCCGGCCTCTTGGTTCGACAGGCGGCCGCCTTCCGCGACGCAGGCCCACCGGAGGCGGATGACCCGCTGCGAAGCGCGGCCAACGCGGTCCTCGACACGCCATGGGTCGGCTGGTGGTTCGGAGAGTCGCCCGCCGCCGCCTTCACACCCGACGGGCGCATCGCGACCGCCCACGGCAGCGTCATCATCGTCCAACAGGAGGCCGACCGACCGGGCGGGGAGGCGTACGCGCGGCTGGAACACGACGCACGCGTCACGCAGATGATGATCGACGGAGACAGGTTGATCTCCGGCACCGCCGACGGCTCCGTCTACAGGTGGTCGCTGGCCAAACCGACTCGACCGCCCGTCGTGCTGGCCGGGCATGACAGTCCCATCACCGCCCTCCATCTGGGCCGGCGCGGTGAGCGTCTCATCAGCGGTGACGCCAAGGGCCACCTCACGCTCTGGAACCTGGGAGACACCAACCGCGCGCCCATCAAGCGCGACGGCGGCGATGCAGCCATCACCTCCATCGCATTGAGTCCAGACCGCGTGCTGCTCGCCGCGACGGACAAAGCGGGCAAGCTGCGCATCTGGGACCTGAGCGCCGGCGGGCGCCTGCGTCGCACAGTCGACACGACGAGCACAGTCACCATCGACAACTTCAGCCGCGACAGCTCCACCATTCTCACCACCGACGGCAGCAAGTCTCTGCGAGCCTGGGACGGCTACTCCACCAACATCGGCCTCAAGAAGACCGTCGCGCTGGATCGGAAGGCCACCGTAGCGCGGTACCTCAACGGGAAGACGGTCTTGGTTGGCTACGCAAACGGGGACGTGGAGGTGTTTGACGCGCCGCGCGGCGCCGCGCGACGGGTGGCGCAGGGCGCGCCGGTACGCGACATCCAGATCAGCAAGGAGGCCAGCCACCTCATCGTCGTGCGCGACGGCGGCGCCATCGAGGTGGTCTCCGTGGAGACCGGCGCCACCGAGGTGGTGGGCGGCGGCACACAATGGCTGGCGGTGAGCGCCGGCGACGATCTTCATCGCTTCGCCGCCGTCAGCCCCGACAACAGGGTGCGCCACCTCGTGTACCGGCCCACCAAGGCACCGGAGGTGTGGACCGACGCGCTCGACGCGCTCTGCTCCCAGGCTGGCCGTACCCTGACCCGAACCGAGTGGCTCGCCCACGTCAGCGACCGCCTCCCCTACGAACCCGCCTGCGACCCGGCCCAGTAGGACCGGACGGCCCTGGATTTCGTGCCGAGGGCGTGGAGAAGCCGTCAGCGGCGTGTTTCCGCGCCAGCAGCACGAACCCTCTCGGCTCGTCTGTTTGGACTACAGGAATCCCAGGCCAGGGAACGCCGAGAATGCGTGTTTCTGGACGCCCCAAAAGTCGGTCGCGATGGTGCCGTACAGACTGCGGAAGTCCACCGTGTGCACGATCTGACCGTCGTTGAGTTCGCCGAGCAGAGGCGGCGTCCCGTACATACCCCCTCGAACACTGCCACCGAGCACCAGCGCGACACCCGCGGTGCCATCCTCCGTACCGCCGCCGGCGTTCTCGGCAAGAGTGCGACCGAACTCTGAAACCACGACGACCAGGACATTGCGCCAGCGGTTGCTCTTGAGCAGGACAGAGCGGAACGAACCGATGGCCGCCCCCAGATCTCCCAGCAGATCCGCGTGGCGCGACAGCTGGTTGCGATGCGTGTCGTAGCCGGTCTGCTCGAGCCGCATTACGGCGACCGGCGCTCCGGAGCTCAGCAGCCGCGCGGCCAGTGCAAACTGCTCACCGATGGAGCTGGCGGGAAACCGCGTCCCGAGGTCCCCGGTATCCTGGGCGCGCACCCAGAGTTCCCGCGCCTGGGCACGGCGCTCTGCGTGTAGCCCCACCACGTGGTCCAGGGCACGATTCTTCGACGCGGGCCGGGCCAGTTTCGGCCCGCCATCTCCGGGAATCCGCAGCGCGAGAGGGGCGCCGAGATCCGGGCCAGGACCGGCCATGCCGAGATCCGCCGCCAAGGCAAAACCCCGGGGCGCGGGCACGTTGGACAGCGCCTCGGAGATCCAACCGCGCGTCGTCGGGCCCGGCGTCGGCGACCCCGTGTCCAGGGACTCGCACGCAGCGTAGTGCCCAAACGGTCCCCCCGGAAAACCCACGCCGTGGACAATGGCCAGCTCCTTGGTGTCCCAAGCGTAGGCAACCGGTGCCATGGCGGGATGCAGGCCGTAGTTGTCGTCCAGATGGTGCAGCTTCTTGACGGGCAGCGACACGCGCTTGCGCGCCGCGAGATAGGCCGGGTCGGCGAAGGGTATGACAGTGTTGAGCGCGTCGTTGCCGCCCGCCAGATGCACAAGGATGACGGTGCGGGTCCACGGGTCGGCGGCCGCCCCTTCCTCCTGCGTCCAGGCCGGAGCGGCCCACAGTGCCAGCGGTGTCGCCGACAGCAGCTGAAGAAATCGTCTCCTGTCCATGGGCGCCCTCACGCGATCTGGTAGGTCGGGTCCAGCACGAGAGTGCGGATGATGTCGCCGGCGGCGAACCACTCGGGCGGCTCGTGCACCGGCCGGACCACGAGCAGCACGTCCATGGCCTGGTCGCGCGCCCGAGCGCCGGCGAGCGACGGCTGGCCCAGCCACGTAGCCATGGCCCGCGTGTCGCCCAGCGGCGTGCGGGGGTCGGAAGCGAACGCGCGGAGCAAGCGCCCGAGCGCGCTGTTGCGGCGGTCCAAGGTCTCTGCCGTCAACCACGCGATGCCGCGGGGCCAGCCGTTGACCGGAGGTTCAAACAGCCTCATCCCCGCGGAGGCCGCGGCCCACGCCAGATCGGAGGCCTTGGCGTCGAGGTAGAGGACGCGCGCGGCGCCCACCACAAGCTCCACCGGCGACTTCACCAGTGAACCGCGGTAGGTCGGTTCCACCATGGCGTCGGAGCTCAGCACGGCGGCGAGCAGCGGCTTGATCTCGTAGTCTGCGTCGCGGAATACACCGGCCAGGCGACTGACCTCGACGGGGTCGGGGTCCGGTGAGACGAACGCGCGCCAGAGTGAGCTCGCGATGTGCTCGCCGGTGCGATCGTCGGCCAGCAGGATTCTCACGATGTCGGCGGCGCCCCAGCGACCGGACTGGCCGAGGAACATCTTCTTGCCGCTGTCGTGCGCGCGGCCGACAAACCGCTGCTTGCCACTCCGATCCACCTGCCAGCCCGTCAACGCTGCCGCTGCGGCGGCGACATCCGCCGGGTCGTATTGACCGGCGCCCAACGCGAATCGCGACAGCAGCGCCTCCGCGAACGCCGGGCTCGGACTCTTCTTGGTCGCGTCTGCCTGTCCCAGCGCAACCAGCAGCGACGGGTCGGCCACGGCGGCTGTCAGCAGCGCCTTGAAATTGCCCGCCGCGTGCTGCCTGAGCGTCCTGTGCCACCGACCCCGCAGAGCGGCGGGCACATCGGGCGCGCTCGCAGCAAAGTGTTGGTGCCAGAAAAGCACCAGGCGCTCGCCGAACTCGGACTCGGCGTTGCGCAAGCGGCCAAGCCACCAGGCGTTGAGCGCGTCGAGCTCCCCGCGCGCCGCAGTCCGGCCCATCCGGACGCGCCCGTCGACCCACTCGGGCAGCACGACGTCGGCGCCGGTGTCCACGGTATCTACGAGAATCTGCGCGGCGCCGAGCGGGTCTTTGGCGGTCAGCCGCCGGATGGCGGCGGGTGTGCCACCGAAAGAGGTTCGTTGGAGAAGGTGGCGCGCGGTGGGAAAGTCCATCGCCTCTGATGATGCCCGCCAGCGTGCGAAAGGCAAGTCGAGGCGCGCGGCGCCGTGCGGTCACCCGGCGTCGGGTACTTCGCTGTCGTCGTCCACATCGGGTGCGTCGGGGTCTACATCGGCTGCGTCCGGGTCCGCATCGGAGGCCATATCGCCGCCATCCACATCACCGCCATCGAGCGCGTCACCGCCGTCGGCGTCGTCCATCACGTCGGCGTCGCCCGTGTCCGCGTCTTCCGGGTCCGGGTTGACATCATCGGGGCCGACGCCCGCGTCGTCCTCCCCCATATCGAAGCCCCCGGCGTCCTGGGGCCCGTTGTTGCCACCGTTGTTGCCGCCGTTGTTGAACCCGTTGTTGGCGCCGTTATTCGCCCCGTTGTTGCCGGTCGCGGCGCCGTCTGGAGGATTGCCGACATCTGTGCCGACACACGCACCGAGGAACAGGCCGCCGCAAAGAAGCGCTGCAACGAGCAGGCTCCTCATTGGTCACCATCGGGCAAATCCGCGTCGGCATCGGCAGCGTCGTCGGGGACATCCGGGGGGACATCCGCGTCGTCGGCGTCGGTCACGTCTGCATCGAGCACGTCGCCAGCGTCCGGGTCCATGACATCCGCATCTTCCGCGTCCACGTCACCGCCGTCCATCGCGTCGGCCGCGTCGTCCACGGCATCCTCGCCAATGTCCACGCCGGTGTCCGGGTCACCGCCGTTGTTCGCGCCGTTGTTGCCGGCACCGTTGTTGCCGCCGTTGTTGTTGACTTCTCCGTTGTTCGCGCCGTTGTTCGCGCCGTTGTTCGCGCCGTTGTTGAAGCCATTGTTGGCGCCGTTGTTGGCACCATTGTTCGCGTGGGCATCGCTAGGGGGATTGCCCACGTCCGTGCCCACGCACGCAGTGCAGAACACGATAAAAAATCCGACCAGCGCCCACTGTACAGCCCGCATCATTCCTCGTCCTCTTCGACCTCTTCGACCCTGCTCAACGGGAAGAATTGAATGTTGAGCTGGTACACAGCCGTCGGATTGTCGTCCCTGTCTCCGAGGTCGAGCATCCCCTCCCTGAAGGCGTGGATGCGCTCCTTGAACTCCGACACAGCGCTCGGCGAGATGCACACTGTCAGCGCGCTGACGTCCCGATACCGCTGCGGCACAAGCTTCATGGACTCGGCGGCGCGTTGCAACATCTGCCGGTGGTAGTTCTTGACGCCGAGCGCCCGCACCTCGTGACCTGTGGTCACGCTGGTCTCGCCGCGTGTGATCCGACCGTCCTCTCCCTCCACCAACAGCCCCAACTCCAACAGCGCCTCGAGCGCCTCGGCCGCCTCGGCCGGTTTGATGGGCGGCACGAGCTGCGCGGCGATCCACACGGGGTCCGTTGTGAACTCAGCGCTGGCGGCCAGCTCGCGAATCGCCACGTAGAACCAACGGCTGAGGTAAAGAAAGAACGCGCGCTCGAGTCGCCGGGCCTTGCGAAACCTGCGGCTCGCCGCGACGCGGTCGAAGGCCTTGTTCTTCTCCTCGACTGTCTCGGCCTGGCAGAAGTCCACCAGGTCCCGGAAGAACCTGCGCTCGGCAGCCGTCATCTTGAGGGCCTTGGCAAAGCGATCGATGCTGTCCGAACTGACGTTGCGCTTGCCCTCGATGACCAGCTTGAGAAAATTGGGGCTCGAGTACCCAGCCTTGCGCGAGAAGTAACGGTAGCTGAACGCCTTGGTGTTGGCTTTGGCGGCCGTGTAATAGTCGCCGAGGTACATCCGGTAGTCCGTGTACTCAAAAATGTCGGGCGCCCATTGGTCGGTCATCGCTCCTCCATCGACAGAATACGAACGACGGCGCCCAAATTCAACCCCACCGCCGTGACAATGGGAAAAACTACTTACGCGGCCCATCGGCACCGCACCCCGAAGCAGGAACGCTAGTATACGGCTTGCCGTCGCCGGCGCCGCGCCAGAACCATAGTTGCGTTTTGTGCCGACCGAGCACACACTCGACCTATGCCCTCCCCGGGAAGATCACGTGTGCTGGTGGCCGACCATGATCGGAAACTGGTGCAGAAGCTCTGCCGCTTCCTGAGCACTCGCGACTACGTCGCCGTGGGGACGTCCGCAACCGCAGAGGCGTTGTCCATGCTCGCCGAGCACGAGCCAGACATCGTGCTCGTCGACCTGGGACTCGA
Source organism: uncultured Pseudomonadota bacterium (assembly GCA_937890335.1). GTDB lineage: Bacteria > Myxococcota_A > Bradymonadia > Bradymonadales > CALBXO01. The sequence goes on from CALBXO010000547.1 coordinate 16,847, forward strand.
GGACGGTTCGGCGCTCGAGGTGTGCTACGCGGCCCGCGGTCACGCGTGCGCGCCCAAGTTGATCGTCCTCGTGCCCAAAGGGCAGCACGGGGAATCACTCAACCTGCTCGACCACGACGACGCGCTTCAGAAACCGTTCTCGGGGCGAGAGCTGCTCGATAGCCTGGCCAAGGTCCAGAAGGGCCCCGGCGTCGCGGACCGTGCGCCCGCAATTCGAAAGGCCAGGAGCGTGGAGCGCAAACGAGCCGGAGCGCCCAAGCCGCCGCCCCAACGACAGGAAAGGCTGGAAGCGGTAAAGATCCCCGGGCGCACGTCCGTGCGGCCCCCCGAGCAATTCCAACTGCCGGACGCGAAGACCCGTCCCACCGTCGTGCGCGGCGAGGGCGAGATGCGCACGGTCATGCACAACGTGGGCTCGTTGGAGCGCACCGCGTTTCCCGCGCTGCTGTACAAGCTGTTCGCCAACCAGGCGACGGGAATGCTGACCATCCATGCGACCGGCAACGAGCGGGTCATCTATTTCCAGCACGGAGAGCCAGTCCACGCGACAAGCCCGGCGGCCTCGGACTCGCTGGGGGCAATCCTGGTCAACCTCGGCTACATGGAGCTACCGCAGCTGACCGCAGTGCTTCAAACCCGGCGCGAAGGCCAGCCCCTGGGCCAGGCTCTCATCGAGCGCAACCAGGTCACGGCGGAACAGCTGCTCCACGCGCTGGAGCGCCAGGTCTATGACCGCGTGCTGTCGGTCTTCAGCTTCACGGCCGGCCCGTACATCTTCATCGAGGACACCGACTGGATTGGCGAGGTCAGACAGTTCCCGCAGAACCCGATTCAGCTCATCAGTGACGGCGTCAACCGGTATGTCGGCCCCAACGTCCTGGCCAAACACCTGGAGGGGCACCTCAAGCAATTCGTCGTCCGGACTGAGAAGTTCGACGCGTTTCGCGGTCACTTCCCCGTGTCCGCCGGCACGCAGGAGGCGCTGGTGTTCATCGACGGGTCTCGGACACTGCAGGGGCTGGCCACGGACGTGGGCGGTGACCTCATGTCGTTGCTTCGCCTGGTCTGGAGCCTCCGCCTGGCGGACATGGTGGACTTCCTGGATACGCCCAGAACCACCGCCGAGCGCTCCGCGGACAAGCCGTCCATCCCATCGCGCCCGCCCACGGACCACAACCTCAACCGGGCGCTGCTGGCAAAAGCGGCGAAGATGGCGAGCGAGTCTCGCGTCAGCGCCAGCCGCGGCGACGGGACCGGTGGGCTCACAGCCGCCGGACAGGCGCTCTCGCAGAAGGTCCTCGAGTACTACGTTCGCCTCGGGTACGAGGACAGTTGGCAGCTGCTGGGGCTCCCGAGGGACGCGGACGAGACCCAGGCCAAGATGGCCTACCGAAAGGCCATCGACCAGCTGCCCAAGGCCCGGTTTGAGCTGCTCAACGAGACGCTCAAGGAGAAGGCGAGGGAGGTTCATACCGCCCTGGCCAAGGCGCTGGCCACCATCACCGACAACAAGCAGCGCCGCAGCTACGAGCGACGGCTCAAACGGCGCGAAGAGGCCGCGGTCCAGCACCGCAAACGCCGCAAGACCCAGATTCAGGAGGGTGAGGAGCGGGATCGCAGCATGATGGCCGGACGCACCGAAGTGTCGGGCATGATCGACATCTGGGCCAGCGGCGAAGAACAGCACACGGCGAGGGAGACGCCGTTGGAGCACGGGGGCGGCGACGCGGATCTCGAGGCTGACCAGAGCGGTGCCCTGGTGGATGAGCGCCGCGCACGCAGCTTTGCCCAGGCAGGCCGGTGGAAGGACGCCTACCACGCCATCAAAGCTGCGCTGAAGATCGACCCCGAAAACCCCACGCTCAACATCTTCTTTGCGTGGGTGGTCTACAATCTCCCGCACGAGGACAAGCCACGGCAACGACGCGTGTGCCGCAGCCGGATCGACGTGCAGCTGCAGCTCGATAACTGCAATGTGGATGGCTATTTCTACCTGGGCAGGATGTGCGAGGACGACCGCCAATTCGCGGACGCGCTGGACTACTACCGCACGGCGATCGCGCTTGACAAGAGCCACGCGGACGCAAACCGGGCGTTCGAGCGCGTCTCCAGGCACCCGGCTCTTGCCGAGAGCGAGCCCGTCAGCAACGAGGCCAGTGGCAAAATCTTTGGAAGACTCAAGGCCCTGTTCGGAGGCAAGGAGTGACCCCGCCCGACCTCTACGACCACTGCGAATACCTCGCCCAGGAGCTCGGACGAATCGGCGCCTTCGCTGAGATGACCTACCGCCTCTTCCCGGAGACCCGCAACAGCTTCACGCCGAACCTCCAGGAGCTGGGGTTCGACTTTCAAGAGGTGCGCCTCGTCAACCGCGGGGCCGAGCTACGTTTCCAGATCTTCCCCGCGTCGCTGGTGTCGCCGCTCAAGAAGCAGCTCGAAGACCTGCGCAACGAGCTGCGCAACATGGACGAAGGCCCGCTGTCGTACACCGGCGCACCCTTCGTCACGCACAGCCATCTGCGCACATTCCGCGCCCTGGCGGACAAAGCGCGGGCGGAGATCCGCGCGACGCTCAAGACGGAGCTGGTGGACAACTACGAGCGCGTGCGTCAGCGGGCCCACGAGGAGCTCAAGAGCACCATGGAGACGCTGCTCCCGCGGCTCGGCATCGAGAACATCGACGAGATCCTGGCCGACCCCGTGTGGTTTGACGGGGTGTTCCCGCCGCAGACCCAGCTCACGGGTGACTTCAAGCTCTGGATCAACATCTACAACGTCCACCCGGCGGCGCTCGTGGAGCGCGACAACCTGCGCAAGGAAGTCGAGCGGGTGATCAGGCGCCCTCGTCAGCTTCAGCTGTTTGGCTGAGCCGTGCCGCGCGCGCCTGCCGCGCGATCGCGAGCTGTCGGAACGGCAGGACCCGTGAGACCTCGTCCACTGTGGTCTGACCCGCGTTCACCTTGGCCAGCGCGTCGTCCACCATCGTGGAGAAGCCATTGCCCACGACGTAGCGCCGCAGCACCGTCTTGTGGCGATCCTCGGCGATGAGGTCCTGCAACCCTTCGTCCACCAGCAGCAGCTCAAACACGCCGATGCGCCCCCGGTAGCCGGTGTGATTGCATAGGTCGCAGCCTCGACCTTCGAAGAACGCAATCCCGTCCACCAGAGGCCCCAACAGGCCGGCCTGCTGGTCTGTGGGCAGCATGGGCTCCCGGCAATGTGCGCAGATTTTCCGGAGCAGCCGCTGCGCGAGCACGCCGAGCAGCGAGGCCGCGATGTCGTCCTCGTCCAGACCCAACGCGCGCAGGCGCACGATGGCGCCCACAGCGTCGTCGGTGTGCAGCGTGCTGAGCACCAAATGTCCGGTCAGCGACGCGCGCAGCGCGACCTCGCCCATCGCCGCGTCGCGAACTTCGCCGAACAGAAGGACGTCGGGGTCGTGACGCAACAGCGCCCGCGACAGCTCTTGCAAGCTCATCTTGGGCGTTGCTCGCTTCTGCGCGACCTTCGGCAGGTCGTACTCGATGGGGTCCTCGGCGGTGACGATCTTGCGGCGCCCATCGTTGATCTGCCGGACGGCGGAGTAGAGCGTGGTCGTCTTGCCGCAACCCGTCGGACCCGTGACGAGCACGAGGCCCTCCGGGTTACGCAGGAGCCGGAGGAAGACGCGCTGCATGGCCCCGGACATCCCCAACTCGGTCACGGGGATCAACCCGACGCTTCCGTCCAGTACGCGAATCACGCAGTCAAGTCCGTCCGGCGACGGAATCACGTTCACGCGGAAATCCACCTCTTTGCGGTCGAGACCCAACAGGACCGTCGCCCGAAAGCGGCCGTCCTGAGGCCGACGCTTCTCCGTGATGTCGAGTTCGCACAAGACCTTGAGCTTGGAGATGACCTCGCTGGCGTTGTGCGGATTCAGGTGGGTGAACACCTGATGAAGGATGCCGTCGATCCGGTAGCGGACGTCGACGTCGTCAGCGTAACTCTCGATGTGAATGTCCGACGCGCGCCGTGCCACGGCGTCGCCGATCATGTGGTGCAGCAGCTCGGTCACGTTGCGGTCATCGCGCGGCTCGGAGCGGTGCTCGATCACGATGCCGCGCTCGCTGGTCTGCCCGGAGCCCGTCCGCACGACCTTCTCGATCTCGTAGCGGTTGAGCCGGACGGGTTCGGCACCGCGCCCCAGCCGCCGCTGCACATCGTCAATGACGCGGGCATCGGACGGGGTGAGCATTCCGACCGTCACGGGCTTGGTGTCGTTCGGGTCCACCCGCCCGAGCACACAGACCTGGTTCTGGCGGCAGTACGACTCCGGCAGCAGCAAGATGCTCGCCCGGTCGAGTTCATACTGGCCCAACTCGCTGAACGCGCCGAGGTTCGAGGGCTTCATGGATGTCCTTGAAAGAGTCCTGGCCAGCATAGCGCACTGCGCACCGCGAGTGCCAGAGGCGGGTAACGCCTTGCGCGGCCAACGGGAGGCCCGAACGAGCTGACACCGTCACCAACGGGATCGCACCCGGGGACATCGGCTGGCACAGCCGTTGCTGACTCGTCCGTCAGCCCCAGGAGTACCCATGGACCTCGCGCTCGACACCACAGAAGAAGTGAACCCCTCCGAAGCCACGCCGACGCCGGGCTCGACCGAAGGGCACGGGTTTGGCGACCTGGCAGGCCGCGTTCGTTCGGCCGCGATCGCCCTGCCGATCCTCATCGCCGCCGTCGCCTGGCACCCCACCAGTTTCCTGGCCGTCATGGCCGCAGCCGCAGCCTTTGCCGCCCTGGAATTGACCGACCTGCTGCGGGCGCAGCGCGCGCCCCAACAGCTCCATGTGCCGCAATCGGCTGGGCCCTGGGCCGTCGGCGCTGCAGCCGCCTGTGCGGTCACGGTCGGCGCGGGCGCGCTCGCCGGGCCCATGGTTGGCGTTGGAATCGCAGTTGTGTGTGCGCTCGCCGGATTGGCCAGCCGCCGCCTGCGTGCCGCGGCCATCGCCGTGGCGATCGTCGCGCCGCTCGCGCTCGCCCTCTGGTGGGTCCGCGCCGAGGCAGGGCCCTGGTGGATCGCCCTGGCTTTCGCCACCACCTGGGTCGGCGACGCTGGTGCGTACTTCGTCGGCAAGCGATTTGGCCGCAGGAAACTGGCGCCCACCATCAGCCCCAACAAGACGGTGGAGGGCGCGCTCGGCGGGCTCGCGGTGGCGGCGCTGCTCGGCGCGCTGCTGGGCCCGCTCGTCCTCAATGTGGACTGGCCTGTGGCCGGAGGGGTCGCGCTGGTCCTGGGCGCCGTCGGCCAGGCCGGGGACCTGATCGAGTCCAGCCTGAAGCGTCGGCGCAACGTCAAAGACTCGGGAACCAGCATTCCCGGCTACGGCGGCATGCTCGACAAAATGGACAGCCTGTTCGTGAGCACCCCGGTGCTCGCGCTCGCCGCATTCTGGCTCAGCTGAACCAGCCGCCAAGGAGAACCGATGACGACAAGAATCATTCTCAATCCGTTCGCTGGTGGTGGCCGCGCTCGCGCCCGTGTCCGTCAGGTTCGCGCCGTCCTGCAGGCGGGGTTCGGGGCGCTCGACTGGACGGTCAGCCAGAGCCCTGAGCACGTGACGCAGCTCGCAGCGCAAGCCGCGGCCCAGGGCGCAGAGCGCGTCGTCGTCTGCGGCGGCGACGGGACCGTGCACTTCGCCGCCGCGGGTCTCGTCGGGACCGAGACCGAGCTGGCCGTGCTCCCGGTCGGCACGGGAAACGATGTGGCATCCGCGCTGGGCATCTCCAGCGATACCGTCACCGCCGCTCACCAGCTGGTGGGTGGGGCCACGCGACGCATCGACGCAGGCGAGGTCAACGGCCGCGTCTTTTTGTGCGTGCTCGGTGTCGGCATGGACACCGAGGCGCTCGGCGTGGTGCATCGATCGCCGCTGCGACGGGGGAAGTTTCTCTACACCTGGGCGGCGCTGCGGACATTGTTCACGTACGAGCCTCGCGTGGTGCGCATCACCACCGAGGACATGGTCTACGAGGGCCCGGTGCTGTTCACGGCGGTCACCAATACGCGTACGTACGCCGGGGGCATCCCCATCGCGCCCTCCGCCGACATCGCCGACGGCAAGCTGGACCTCTGCGTCATCCCGGACGGCGGCCTGAGCGGCGCCCTGGAAGCCTTTGCCAAGGCCATGGGCGGCAACCATGTGCACATGAACGGCGTCGTCACCGCGCAGCCGCGCCAGCTGCGCATCGAGAGCGACGAGCCGCTGCCCATCACCCTGGACGGCGAGCTGACCTCGCTGACGACCGACGTGACCATCCGAGCGCTGCCGGGTGCGCTCAAGGTCCGGGCGGCGTCACCAGCTGCCCGTATTCTCCATGGAGATCCACGGTTCGCTCGGCGTCAGCGCCGCTCCGTTCTGGAGCAATTCGATCGAGATCCCGTCGGGTGATCGAATGAAGGCCATCCGCCCGTCACGGGGTGGCCGGTTGATCACCACACCCCCGGCTTGAAGTCGGGCGCAGGTCGCGTGGATGTCGTCCACCCCGAACGCCACGTGGCCAAAACTTCGCCCGCCCGTGTAGACCTCCGGGTCCCAGTTGTGGGTCAGCTCCAGGCACTCGCGCTCGTCGCCGGGGGCCTTCAGAAAGATCAGCGTGAACCGCCCGCGCTCACTGTCGCGGCGGCGGATCTCTTCGAGCCCAAGCAGGTGGCAGTAGAACCTGAGCGACGCGTCGACGTCCGCGATCCGGACCATGGTGTGTAGATATCGCATGCGGTCTTGGTACACCGCCGGACGATTTTTCGCACTTCGTCGCAACGCGCGCCATCAGCGCCCGTGAACCACCGTGAACCTGGCCCCGCGTGGGGCCCGAACCATGGTGAGATGAATGAGTGCACCTGTGATGATCACGATCTGTCAGACCACGAGCGCGGTGATGTGCGTGCCCGTGTCCCAGGGGACGGCCAACCGCTACCTCCGCCTCCACGACCTGGTGCCCGAGGGGCTGCCCGGGTGGGCGGACGAGCTGCTCGAGGAGCTCGTGGACGAGCTGGAGGACGATGCGACCGAGGCCTGGGAGCGGGTCCTGATCTTGCTGGCGCACCACCGCAGCCGGACCGCGTCGCGCCTCCTGTCTGAGCTGAGGTTCCAGTCGCCGCCGGAGCTCGGCGAGTTTGCGGAGCTGGCGTACGCGGAGAGCCTTGGATGGCTCGGCTACGATTATGTGCGGGAGCCGTCCGCGATGACGGCGACCATCCGACCGACGCTGGCCAATCGGGTCGACTGAAAAGAAAAGGGCGCCGCGGAAACGGCGCCCTTTACGGCCCGGATGGGCACCAGACAGTAGGAGGCGGTACAGCTGCTTGGTGTACGGTTACTTGAGCGGCCCCTTGCCGCACTGCCCACAACCTACTGTCTGCTGCCCACCCAGTGGGTCAGCCCGCGTCAGAGCGCGGCAATAACATCGAGCCCATTCAATGGTGACCGTGGCGGCCAGTCGGCCGCCACGGTCGGAAAATCAATCAAGGTCAACAGCATCGGCGAGAACCGACATTTGGGGTCAACAGTCCCATTTCGGCGTCTCACCCTTCCTTAATCGCAAATAGCTTGCCAGAATGGCGATTCGGGCGGGACTGACTGGTTGAGCCCGTTGTATTCGGGATCAAAAGTTCAAACGGGCCACTGGACCCCAATGGGGTCGATTGTCCCCAACGGGTACATGAGACCCCATGACACTGAGGCTGGAAGACCTACGCGCGCAGCTCGATGAGATTGACGAGGAGCTGTTGGCAACCGCCGCGCGGCGGCAGAGGGTGGTCGCGGAGATTGGTCGCGTGAAGGCGGAGCAGGGCCTTTCCCTGTTTGACCGCGCCCGGGAGCGCGTGGTGTTTGAGCGCGCGCGCGCCCGTGGCCGCGCGCTGGGACTCGGCGCAGACATCGCCGAGCGGCTGTACCACGTCCTCGTCGAGGCGTCCCACGACCGCCAGCAGGAGGACACGGAGCAGGCGCGCACCGACGAGCCCCGCAGCTTCCTGCTGCTCGGGGGCGCAGGTGAGATGGGCACTCTGCTCACGCGCGTGCTGCGCGGGCGCGGCCACCGGGTGGACATCTACGACCTGGACGACGATCGCGATCTCGGAGAGGTCGTCGGGGCGGCCGAGATCGTCATGGTCTGCGTGCCCATGGACATCGCCGTGGAGACGGTGCGCGCGGTGGGGCCCCACATGGCCCCCGGCGCGCTGTTGTGCGACATCAACAGCCTCAAGCGCGACGTCTGTGACGCGCTCGGCGACGCCACCACGGGCGAGGCCCTCGGCACGCACCCGATGTTCGGCCCGACGGTCAGCTCACTGCGCCGACAGAAGGTCGTGCTCTGCCCGGTCAGACCTGGCCCGCTGGGCCAGTGGTGGACGCGGGAACTCGGACAGCTCGGGGCGGAACTCATCACGACCACCGCCGAGGACCACGACCGCATGATGGCGATCATCCAGGTCCTGGTGCACTTTCACACAATCGTAATGGGCGACGCGCTGCGCCGGACCGGGGTCGCCGTGGAGGACAGCCTGCGCTTCACCAGCCCCATCTACCGCGTGGAGATGAGTGTCGTCGGACGGCTCTTCGGCCAGGACCCGCGCCTCTACGCCGAGATCGAGATGCAGAACCCCTACGGGCCCGAGGTGATCGGCCACTTCATGGACGCCGCGGAGGCCACGCGGGCCGCGGTCGCCCGAGGGGACCGGGACGGCTTCTGCGACCTGTTTGACGCCGTCAGTGAGTACTTCACGGGCTTCTCGGGGGAGGCCCTGGAGCTGAGCGATTTCCTGATCGAGGCAATGGTCAAGCGCGTCTGACTCGCACAGCCGCAGGGCGTGTCGCGACGAGATGAACCAGACGCCGCCTCAGCGACCGCCGGAAAAGCGCAGCGGTTTGGTCAACCGGACGGGGCGCCTGCCCACCCACTCGTCGAAGTAGATTCGCCGAATCGTGTCCGCCACGCAGAGGTCCGCGTTGGGTTCGTCGACATCCGACTCCACGATCTCCAGCTTCTGCACCAGCCCGTCGCCGTCGATCTCAAACCGCGCGACGATGCGCCCGGACACGGCCGCGGATCCCCCGGGGATCTCGCGCTCAAAACATGAGGTCATCTGAGGCACGGTGTCGTCGACCTGGGCATCTACCCGGGCGAGAAGCTCCTCGAGCGTCGGCCCCGAGCTCGCGGTGCATCCGACCACGGCGATGCACAACACCGCGGCGGCAAACCAGCTGACTGTTGGATGTGGGAGGCGCATTGCACCCGTCTCTCGAAGTCCCGGACGTGGCACGACAGGGGACGCCACCGGCGCGCGTTCGCGCGCCTGGGCCCGACGGCGTGGGTTCAGAAGACGATTCCGCCCTTGCCCTTCTTGACGCCAAAGTTGAACTTGTTGCCGCCCTTGGCCGCCTTGCCCCCCTTGTCGGAGGAGGACTTCTTGGCCGCGGCCTTGCGAGAGGCGGCGCGGCTGTTGCCGCGTCGCGACTTGGTGTTGTTCTTGGCGCCCACGGCCGCGACTGCGCCGCCGTCGCCGCCAGCAGGTTCGTCGGCTTCAGGTTTGGCGGTGGCGACATACCCCTTCTCCACGGATGTGGCGGTCAGGGTCTGCGGCTTGAGCAAAGCCTTGGCGTAGGTCTGGGTCGGGATCTCCTTGGGGCTGAAGGCAAAATAGGCGCCGATGCCGCCGCCGACGACCACCAGGAAGAGCAGGAACAGCAGGGCCACCGCCGCCAGGCCGATGCCCGCGGCCTTGGCGCCCTTGCCCGTGGGCTGAGGACCGTCGGCCAGAGCCTTGAGCCGCTCCTCTTCGCGCGCTTTGGCCTCGCGGGCGGCCTTCGCCGCCTCGCGCTCGGCCTCAAGCCGCGCGCGCTCCGACTCGCGCAGCCTCTCCTCCATGAGGAGGCGGTTTTTCTCCGCCTCGGCGGCCAGTCTCTCCTCTTCGATCTCCTCCGGAGACGGCCCCTCAATCTCGCGCAGTAGAGCGCGACGACGACGGTCCGCCTCCTCGCGGCGCGCCTGCTCCTCCGCCAGACGACGCTCGCCCTCTTCGCGTCGGCGAGCGGCCTCCGCGTCCTTGGCGCTGCGCTCGGCCGCCTTGAGTGACATCAGCTCGCGGGAGCGCTTGAGCTCCTCCTGCTCGGCGGAACGGCTGGTCTCGTCCAGGATTCCGGCCAGCAGATCGCCGGCGTCGTCGTCACTGGCCCAACCACCCTTCTTCTTCTGGCGCTTGATGTTTGCCCCGGACTGCGAGGCCGCCTGGGCAACTTCACCCTGCGGCATGTCCTTGAGCTCCTTCAGCGAATAGAGGACGGCGTCGTTGTTATCGCTCATGCGAGATCTCCAGATTCAGCGGCTGCGGTAGCCTAGCACATACACCAGAGAAGTGGTACGCACACCCGAGGCCGTACATTCCGGGCGGCCAACGCACGACGGGAGGCACGCATGGCACGCTACCACGGGGTCGAGATCACCTGGCTCGGCCACTCCACGTTTCAGCTCACCACCGCCGCGGGCAAGCGGATCCTTGTGGATCCATGGCTCGCGGGGAACCCCCAGTGTCCGCCGCAGTACCACCAGGCGACGTTCGACGCGATCCTGATCACCCACGGACATGGCGATCACATCGGGGACTTCCAGACTGCCTGCGCCAACTGCAGCGGCCCCATCGTCGGCATCTATGACCTGACGACCTGGCTGGCGGCGCAGGGCGTCGAGGGTGAGCTCGTTGGGATGAACAAGGGTGGCACGGTGCCGCTGGACGCGGTGGGTGTGCAGGTGTCCATGACGGACGCGCGGCACTCGTCCACGTTCACCATGGAGGACGGTACCGTCGTGCCCCTGGGTGAACCGGCGGGTTTCGTCATCCGGTTCTCGGACGACTTCACGCTCTACGTCGCCGGTGACACGAGCCTGTTTGGCGACATGGCCCTGATCCGGGATCTTTGGGCGCCAGACGCTGCGATCCTGCCCATTGGCGACTGGTTCACCATGGACCCGCGGCAAGCGGCGCACGCGTGCAAGCTGCTGGGCGTCACCTCCGTCATCCCCTGCCACTACGGCACGTTCCCGCTCCTGTCGGGCACCCCCGCGGAGCTCGCTCGATGGCTCGGACCCGAGGAATTGAACCTCGACGTAGAGGTCGTCACACTGACTCCCGGACAGTCCGCCACCTGAGCCTCGAGCCGCCGTGCGATACCTGGTTCTCATCTTGTTTCTGGCCTCCGCCTGCACGGGCGACGTCGAGACCGACCCCGTCTGTGAGGGCGAGGAATGCCCAGAGGAGCCGCGCACGTGCCGGGCGGACGCGGACTGTAGCTTTGGCGAGCTCTGCCGCGGTGGGACGTGCGAGGACGTGGAGGGCAGCTGCCAGCGAAATGGCGACTGTGCCGCCGACCAGGAGTGCGACGCCCAGACCATGCAGTGCGTGCCGCGCAACGAGCGAACCTGCCAGTCCGTGGCCGATTGTTTTGCCGGCGAGGAGTGCCTGTCCGGCGTGTGCCGGGCCGACGACGAGCCAGAATGTGTCGCGGACGCCGACTGTGACCGCGACCAGACGTGTGAGGCGGGGCGGTGCGAGTCCGCGCCCGACTGCGTTGCGGACGCCGATTGTCGCCGCGACGAGGTCTGCGAGCGAGGCATCTGTGAGCCGGGTCCCGAATGTGGCGCCGACGCAGACTGCGCTCGCGATGAAATCTGCGTCCGGGGCGCCTGCGAACCGGAGTGCGCGGCGGACGCGGACTGCGACCGCGACGAGGTCTGCGAAGCCGGACGTTGTATCACAGGCGTAGAGTGCGACGCGGACGGAGACTGCAACCGCGGCGAGATCTGCGAGCGCGACTCCTGCGTGAACGGGTGCCGCACCAATGTCGACTGCGACATCACGGAGACCTGCCGCGACAACCGCTGCGGCCCCGAGTGCATCACGACCAACGACTGCGGCGACGGGCGCGTCTGCGAGAATGGGAGCTGCCAGGACGAAGCGACGGACGACTACGCGGGCGTCTTCCGGATCACGACCAGCCGAGGCATCCAACGCTGCAATGACTTCACCTCGATCAACCTGGACCCGCGGACCGGGACAGCCATCCAGGATGGACGCGCGTGGCGAATCATCTTTCCCGAGAGCACATACGAGGGCTCGATCACGGCGCAGGGCACGTTCGAGGCGTCCTGGACCGGCTCGCAGGGGACCTCCGCCAACTGCGGCGAGATCAACTCGTCCAACACGTACCGGGCCGGCTTCGACGGGCCTGACTACTTCTCCGGCACGTTCACCACCGACCTGTTCTTCGGCGTGCGCAGCTGCAATTGCAGCCTGACATGGCCCATCACCGGCACCCGCCAATAGCGCGACAATGGCCTCTGAGCTTGCCAGGACGGGGGCTCAATGGTACCAGCAGGAAGACCCAGGAGGTGTTGATGTCCACACGTACCCTCGTCGCCACCCTCGCGCTCGTCGCCGTGACGCTCGGCGCCGCCGCCACCGCGTTTGCGGGAGACAAGGACCTGGTGTTGCGACGACTGGCCGACCGCACGGAGTCGCAGGCGTCCCCCGGGCACTTCAACGCAGACCCGGACCTGCCCGCTTTCCGCGCCCTGTCCAAGGACCTCGGCGTCGTCATGGGACCCAAGTTCCTGGCCCCGGCGGAGACGCTTGGACAGGCCGGGTTCGACGTGGGCTTTGAATTCAGCTTCACCAGCGTGAACACCAACGCGGACCATTGGCGCGCCCTCGAGAGCCAGGACGCCGGCGCCGGATTCGCCACGGGGCAGCTGCACGTTCGCAAGGGCCTGCCGTTCAGCCTCGAGCTTGGCGGCAGCCTCACGCACCTGTTTGAGAGCGAGATGTTTGCCGTGGGCACGGAGCTCAAATTCTCGTTGAACGAGGGCTTCTTCTACCTCCCGGACTTTGCGGTCCGCGGCACATTCAACACGGTGGTCGGCGCCAGCGACCTCAACCTGGCGACGACCGGTTTTGACGTGAGCATCAGCAAGAGCTTTGGTGTCGTCGGCGTGGTCAACATCACCCCGTACGCCGGCTACAACTACCTGGTCATCTTCTCCTCGTCCCGGCTGCTCGACGTGGCCCCCGAGGACCCGTCCCCGCCGACCATCAACGAGGCCACCGGGGACCTGGAGTTCCAGCCCGAGTTCGTCTTTGACACCCAGCAACAGCAGCTCAACCGCTTCTTTGGCGGCACCCGCTTCCTCTTTGGTGTGTTGGCGCTGACCTTGGAGGCCAACATCTCCGAGAACGCGCAGACCTACTCTGGCCGCGTGGGCTTCGACTTCTGATTCTTGCGCATCCCCTGCGCCTGGCCAGTAGACGACGCAGCCGACCTGAGGGTAGGATGCCAACTGGCGATTCGTCCCCCACAACCAGAGACTTTCGATGCGTATCGGGATCTTCTCCGACGTGCACAGCAACCTTGAAGCGCTCCGCGCGGTCCGCAAGGCCTACGCTGGCGAGAACGTCGATGACTTCATCTGCCTGGGCGATGTAGTCGGCTACGGCGCGGACCCCAACGGCTGCTGCGACATCGTCAAGGAACTGGCCAGTCACACGGTGCTCGGCAACCACGACGCCGCCGTGTCCGACCGGATGGACTATGGCTACTACTACGACGCCGCACGCAACGCTCTGGACTGGCACCGAAACCAGGTGACGGAGCTGAACTACGCGTGGCTGCGTGAGCTTCCCTACCGCGAGGACGGG